>CAZWOV010000057.1:0-11470 GCA_964635645.1 uncultured Planctomycetaceae bacterium
TTCGCGGTATTAAAAAACCGGGCGCGACATGCGTTACGTCCGCTATGCGCGGGAGTTTTCTTAAAGATGCAAGAACTCGCGCGGAGTTCATGTCGCTTGTCGGCGGTATGAATTCTCCTACGTTGAGTTTCATGGAATGAACCGACTGATTTACGGATTGGGACGAACGGCAGATTATGGAAAGTCTGGAGTAAACGATGCTGGATCCGAAACGGGAACGAATTCAGGACGACCTGCGCGGTCTGGTTGAGGGAGAAGTTTTTGCTAATTCTATCGCAACCCAGGTTTACGCTACGGACGGAAGTCTTTTTGAGGTTTCGCCGATCTGCGTAGTTTGTCCTAAAACCAGGAAGGACGTTGTCGCGGTCGTTCAATATGCTCGAAAACATGGTTTGACGATTCATCCGCGAGGTTCGGGAAGCAGTACCGTCGGGGCCGCGCTTGGCGAAGGAATTATTTTGGATATGTCGCGTTTTATGCGGCGTATGCTTTTTTATCAGCCGGAAAAAAATCTGGTTAACGTTCAGGCCGGAATGCTTTGTTCGCGTTTGAACGAGATACTTCGTTCTCATGGACGGCAGCTTTTGCCAAACGTTGGAACTTCTTGCCCCAATACGGTAGGCGGTTTGCTTTCTGTCGACGGGTATGCGGGGAGATGGCTTTCTTTTGGGCGCCTTTCCGACTGGTTGGTAGAGCTGGAAATTGTTACGGCGAATGGGAATATTCTTACTTTTTCCAATCAGGAAGCCGTTCCTGACTCCGAGGAGGAAAATGATGATGAAGAGCTGATTTCCAGAGGGGGGAAGTCAACGGTTCATCGTTTCATGTTGCGCGATTCCGTGCGCAGAGCCGGAGAACGGCGCCGTTTAGAGACTGGAAATGGGGTTGCGCAAAATTCTGACAATGCGTCCAGTCTTTCCAGTTCGGAAAATGGGAATAGCCTGGAAAAAACGTCGGAATTTTCATCTGGAGACGCCGGCGAATCTTTGGCTGAAGCGCCGACGGCATTTCAGGCTGGAGATCAGACTCCGTTAGACGGCGACTCTTTGGGAACGCCTGAATTTAGGCTCGAAGCATTTCAAAATCCACTGGCGGAAAAACGTTGGATTATTCGTACGGTGAAAAGACTTCTCGACGCCTTCCATAAGGACCAGAAGGATCGGAATTTGTTGCGGGTTATTGACAAAATGGGGTACCGCGCCAATATTCAGAATGGCGAAAAGCTCAATATGGCTCGTCTGATAGCCGGTTCGGAAGGAACTTTAGGAGTGATTACGTCCATGAAACTTCAGCTCCCCGAAATTCCGAAACTTCAGAAAACGCTTCTGTTGCTGTTTGATTCCATGGAAAAGGCGATGCAGGCCGTTCCGTTTCTTTTACCGTATCATCCGGAAGCGTGCGAATTACTGGATCGGCGATATCTTCATCTGGCGACGGAGCGGGACGTGCGTTTTGACGCGATGTTTCCGTCTCAAACGGAGGCGGCGCTGCTTGTCGAGCTGTCGGATGATTCCCGATTTAACTTTATGAATCGAATCCGTTCGCTTTCGGACCAGCTCGTTCGCCAGAAGGGATTGGCTTTTCAGTTAATTACTTCAGTTGACGAGGCGGAGGCCAATTTCTTCAGAGATCTGGTCGGTAGTTTTGAGCCGTCGGTTCAGTTCGGCAAAGGGAAACCGATTCGAAATACCATGGTGGAGGACGTTGCGGTTTTACCGGGAAAACTGCATGATTTTTTCCTTCAGATTCAGCAACTTCTTCGGCGCCATGAATTGACCGCCGCTTTTCATGCTCACGCAATCCAGGGACAGGTTAAGCTTCAGCCTCTTGCGGACCTTCATTCTTCTAATGACGCGATTCGCGTTTTACGTTTTGCACGGGATTACTACCGGTTGGTTCGGAAAATGAACGGAACCGTTGGAACGGAAAATGGTCTTGGGATGGGCTGGCTCTTTTGGATGCCTTTTTTTGCGCAGGAAAAACACCTTCTGACAAATCGCATAAAACGTGTTTTCGACCCCAATACTCTTTTCCAGCCTGGAAAAATGGGGACGGAAATACCTTCGGCCCCTTTGCCGCCGGAGCTTTTCTGGAGACGTTCCATTCGTCCGAAAAAGGAGTTTGATCTGGATGAACATGCGGAGAAAAAAAAGAATCAAGCGGACCGCCGCGATGAATCCGAGGCTTTGGAGAAGTGGAAAGCTTCGGAAAATCAAAGCGTTGAATCGGTTTCAGAGTTTGTGAAAACAGGGCGGTCTGCTGAATCTGGAGACGAGGAGGAACGTGGGAAAAAAAACGTTTCTTCTTCCGTAATTTCTTTTAAAGACGAGTCTTCCACTAAATCGGAAATTCAGTCTTCAGAATCCGGCATCATGGCTCTTGAACAGGTCCGGGAAATTTTGGGGAATACCTTTGACGCATTGACGGAACCGGCGTACGGAACCGACAAAGCGGAAGACGAGGCGGAGAGGTCCGACGAAGGTTCTCTTGAATCTCTAACTCATGTCGGGTTGGATTGGAGTCCGAAAAAAATTCGAAGAATTTCAAGCCGGTGTCATGGGTGCGGAAAATGCCGCGGAATAGATATTTTAAACCGCGCGTGTCCCGTTTTTCGATACGATTGCAGCGAATTTTCTTCTCCAAGAGCCAAAGCCGCGTTGATGGAGGGATTCGTGAACGAAGCGTTGGATATTGCGGAGTTGGGAGACGAAGCGTGCCGAAGTATTTTTCATCGGTGCATTCAGTGTCATTCGTGCCGGGTGGAATGCCGCGGAGGGGTGGACGTTCCGTTTCTGGTTCGCTGCGCAGAGGAATCGTGGGCTAAGGCGCGGGGACTTAACTTTTATGAAACGACGCTCGTAAGGCTTGATCGGTGGGTCGATCGTTTTCAGTATGCGCCCTGGTTGATAAACTGTTTTTTTTCAATTGGTTTTTTCCGCTGGTTTATGGAAAAAAGCTTTGGAATTGCCAGAAAAAGGCAGATTCCGCGTTTGAAAGCCCGGTCTTTTTTGGAGACGATTCGAAAAAATCCAGCGTGGCTGCAAACCAATCCATTTGAAAGTTTGCTTGAGGATGAACCCGTTTTTTATGAAACGGCGACGGAGATTCGCGGGCGGGCGGTTTATTTTCTGGATACTTATGCAAATCATTTTGAGACGGAAATTGCGGAAGCCGCCGTACGTATCCTTCAACACAACCGCATGTCGATACTTGTTCCGCATTATCAGGATGGAAGCGGAATTACCGCGGTGATGCTTGGAAGAAGTGATTTTGTCAAAAAACAGGTTTATCGAAACGCCGCCATGTTAGCGGATTATGTTCGTCAGGGATACGACGTGCTTGTTACGGAACCGACGACGGCGTTGGCTTTTCGTTGGGAATACCCTCAGACTTATCCGAAGAATGAAGATATCCAGCTCATCGCAAAACATTGTTTCGACGTTGGCGAATATCTTCGAAAACTTCATATTAATCAGTTGCTTAAGTTGCCGCAAAAAGAAATGGCGTTTCGGGTTGGATATCATCTTCCATGCCGGTTAAGAGCTTTGAAAA
The DNA here is from genome assembly GCA_964635645.1 of uncultured Planctomycetaceae bacterium. GTDB lineage: Bacteria > Planctomycetota > Planctomycetia > Pirellulales > Thermoguttaceae > RGIG3701. Next base: position 3,553 of record CAZWOV010000057.1, read on the forward strand.
TCGGCGCTCCATTCGTTCATCTTATGCAGTTAATTCCAGGCCTGGAAGTCGCGCAGTCTCCTTTCGGCTGTTGCGGAATGGGAGGATTTCACGGGATTGAGGCTGAAAATTTTAACGCGAGTATGAAAATCGCCCGTCCCCTTCATCTCTGGTTCAGGGATCCTTCTATTCAATTGGGGGCGACGGAATGCAGCGCGTGTAAAATGCAAATGGTCCAAAATTCTTCAAAATCCGTTTTTCATCCAATTCAGATTCTGGCTTATGCCTACGGACTGCTGGATAATGAAGCGATTGCCAATGCCGTTAGAAACGAGGAATTTTGAACGCGAACGCCGTCTGGGCGTATGAAAACGCGATATTTTGAAGAATACTGAAAACGTTCGACGCAGACGTTTGGAATGGCGTTGCGACGTTCCGCGTTTTATGCAGAACGCTTTGAGAGCACGGGAACAGTTGTTGGCGTTCACTGTCGACGTCCGGAATTTGGCGGCGAGATAACAGGAACGAAACAGCCTCAATCCGATTGCCTGGAAAGGCCGCGATTGAGGCTGAAATGATTTTGGAGCGCTGTTTTCAGAGATTCCGCCCGCGAGCAACTGGCTTGAGCGTATCGGAATCAGAGTCCCGCCCGAATTTAATTTCGGGATGTTCAGGCAAACGTTCCTTCTTTCAAGTAGGGTTTAATTGCTTCTAAACGCATTTCAATTTCCTCTTTCCATTCGTCTGGAATTTTCATTTCATTGACAATCGGTTTTTCCGGGATCGCGTTTTTAGGACCGTAATCGCGTGAAAGAGTGTTTTTGAAGACCCCGCGGAGCATAAAAACGTAAAGGTGGAAGCCGCGCAGCTGATTGCATGGAATCGTTTCCTTGAGATTGAGCATGAGGAGCAATTGACTGTAGTATTCCGCCGCTTTTATGCGATTTCCGCAGTCCATATTTTCCCAGATCTTTGCGAGGAGATCCGCGTATGCCGCCCGTTCTGTAATGAGGCCTTCCGTGCCGATGAGAGACTGATGAAGCCATCCCCAGCCGCCCCATGCGCTCATTACGCATTTAATAGTGGGTTTGGCCGCCACGAGTTCTTTCATACGTTGCCATGTGTTTCCAGCTTCCTCTTTGACGTAGCCAAAGTATTTATTCTCTTTCGCCAGATCAATCAGGAGCTGAATGGATGGGGGCGGTCCCTGATATTTGGTTCCTCCTGTGGTCTGAATGAGGACCGGCCGGTTGACGACCTTCATTAATTCCTGCCAGTATGCGCGCATATCTTCCTGCGTTTTGCCATCGTCCGGGGGACGCGAAATGATACACGGAACGTTCAGTTCTTCCGCTTTGTGCGCGTAAACGAGCATTTCTTCGGTATTTTTTCCCTGAACGCCGAGACACAAGGCAGATTTTCTTCCTTTCATGGCGTCGGCGAGAACTTCCATTCCCTTGAGTTTTTCATCCATCGTCAAAAGATCGACGCTGTCGCCGGATTGCGGCCAGATCATTCCGGGACTGCCGCACCAATCGACGAATTGAGCCTGTTTGCCGAGTACTTCGTAATCTACTTCGCCGTTTTCTTTGTATGGGGTAGAGAGAATAGGAAACGGTCCGCGTACGCGCGGATCGCCGTAGATCGGTTTTCCTGCGGGAGTCAGATTAGCCGCGGGAGCGTCCTGAGCAAAAGTCGGCGTTTTTCCATATTTTGCGAGAGTAACGCCGACGGCGCCCGCCGCCAATGCGCTAAGCATCGTACGTCGATTCAGATTCTTCATGCTTTTTCCTTTCTGGGGGTAAGGAACGGGAGGAATTTTAAAAATTATCATGACAGGTTAAATCTTCATCAAAATCCAGAATGAAAGTTTTCGATGAAGAGCAAGTTATTTTCTCATTTTATTGGTAAGACTGAATTTTGTCAAGGGGGGCTATTTTTTAAAGAGAAAGTCGCTATGTTTTTTTAAATTTTTATTCTCAATTTGGAAAAAAATACGTTTCTGCCACTTGCGAAAATTTTCTAAAAGGATTATGATGATTAGTAAAGAAGATGGGAAATAAAAAGGCGTCAATAATTTTCGACTTTTTGTTTTCTGTTTTTATTATTGAATTTATTCGCAGGGAACTTTTCCATAAAATTGTTTTCGGGGAATCGAATTATGAAAATCAAGCAGCTTTCCGTTTATCTTCAGAACGAACCGGGACATTTGAGCAATGTCTGCCAGATTTTGGGCGAGGCCAATATCGATATTTTGACTTTGTCTCTCGCGGACACTCAGCAGTTCGGGATGCTTCGTCTAATCGTGAAAGATTGGGAACCCGCGATGAAATTACTTCAAAACGCCGGATGCATGGTGAAAACCGTCGACGTTGTCGCGACGGAAATACCAGATCAGCCGGGCGGTCTGGCAAAAGTATTGGGGATTATTGAAGCCGCAAATCTGAATGTCGAGTATATGTACGCATTCACGTCTCATGTGCGCGATAAGGCGATTCTTGTTTTTCGTTTCAATGATCCGGACGCCGCGGTGAAACTTCTTCATGAGAGCGGCGTGAATGTTTTTGGCAGTGTGGATCTCTATCAAATCGGATAAATCATGGCTGAACTGTTTGAAAGTTTACCGTTCGAAAATCTTTATTGGCATCAGATGGAGACGGCTCCGCTGGAAGAATTGCGATTGCTCCAGGTTAAACGTCTTCGCCGTACGGCGGAGTGCGCACGAAACTTGCCGCTTTATCGGAAGTTTTTCGAGGAGAAACCATTGACGGACGATGATTTCCAGACTCCCGAAGACGTTGAGAAATTGCCGTTTACTACGCTTGGCGAACTTCGTTCCCAGGAAGGGGGTATGCTTTGGGCTGTTCCGCGTCATGAAATTGCCCGAATCCAGACGCAGGACGGATTTCAGACTGCGTTTACCCGTCGGGATCTGCTTACGCAGGCGGATCTTTCCGCGAGATTTCTGTATGCCGACGGAACGCGGAGTAATAATCTGGTTCAGATCTCTCATCCCTTTGGCCGCCCTGCTCTTGCTTTTGCTCTTCAGAACGGAGTGGACTGTATTGGAGCCGCCTCGCTTCCCGCGGGAGAGTTGAATTCGCCGGATAGTCTGGCCGCGCCGGGGGCGACGTCGCAATTGGAGGAAATGTTTGATTTCCTTATTGCGTTGAACGTGGATGGAATTTGCGCCGACGCGGAATTTGTTTTTGCCGTTTGTTCTCAGGCTCAGGCCGTCGGGCGCAAATTACCGTTAAAATACGCTCACGTTCCGGCGACGGAGTCCGGGATTCAGCTTCGTTATCCCATTCAGAAAAATTACGGTTTGAAAGTTTGGCTGCATTGGGAACATCCCGCTTTTTTCGGCGCCGGAATGGCGGGAGAATGTCATCTTCAGGACGGACTTCATCTTCAGGAAGACCGTTTCCTGTTTGAGTGTTTGAATCCTGAAACGCTTGAACCTGCGCCGGAAGGGGAACCGGGCGAACTGGTCGTCACGGATCTGTTTCATGAAGCGCAATCTCTGCTTCGTTTCAGAACCGGCGTTATTGCGGTCCTGAACTCTTCGCCCTGCCCGTGCGGCCGAACCGGTCGCCGGATGCAAATTGTGAAATTTCTGAAGTAGCCGTTGCTTGTTCCTTCGGTTTGCCGACGGGTTAACGACATGGAAAACGCTCCTTTCCCAATACGTGAAAAGGAGCGTTTTGTTTAACTGTCCGTGAAACGTCAGTAAAATCGCTTATCCCTGAATCGCTCGAACGATATCGTCTACGTCGTTTTCAACTTTGACGGGATTGTTTGCGAAATCGCAAGTCGTAACTCCATGCGGACGAAGAACCTCGTCAAATTTCTTCGGATCGCCGCAGTGATAGGCGACGGTCGCGGTTGGATCTTTAAGCTGATGTCCCGTCAGAATGCAGACGACGCGGTCGCTTGGAGCGATGATTCCCTCTTCGCGCAGAAGTTTTGTTCCCGCTACGCTTGCGGCGCTGGCCGGTTCGCAACCGAAACCGCAGGCTCCAACCTGAGATTTCGCGTCGAGGATCTGCTGATCGGTTACTTTGCGAACGACGCCGTCGCACCATTCCAGAGCGCGCAGGCATTTTTCAAGGTTGACCGGTCGATTGATTTCAATGGCGCTGGCAATCGTATTCGCGCGTCGTCCCTCATCGTTCATCTGTTTGAAGAACGCATTAATTTTAGCGCGGTCGGTATTTCCGGCATTCCAGCGGATTTGCTCTTCATTGAAGACGCGCGTCAACGTGTCGGCTCCCGCCGCGTTAATGACGGCCAGACGCGGGATACGGTCAATCAGGCCAAGTTCGTAAAGTTCGTGGAAGGCTTTTCCAAAGGAACTTGAGTTTCCAAGGTTTCCGCCCGGGACGACGATCCAGTCCGGAACGGTCCAACGAAGCGCTTCCAATACGCGTAGCATGATGGTTTTCTGTCCTTCGAGACGGAAGGGGTTCACACTGTTGACGAGATAGATTCCGAGTTTTTTTGAAACTTCCTTCACGCGGGCCATCGCGTCGTCGAAGTCGCCGTGGATTTGAAGCGTCTGGGCCCCGTAATCGAGAGCCTGCGAAAGTTTTCCGTATGCGATTTTCCCATCGCCAATGAAAATAATCGCTTTCATCGCCTGAAGGCAGGAGCAGTAAAGAGCCAACGACGCGCTGGTGTTTCCTGTTGACGCGCACGCGGCCCGTGTTGCGCCGACCATTCGAGCGTGAGTCGTCGCCGCGCACATTCCGTTATCTTTGAACGAGCCGGAGGGGTTCATGCCTTCGTACTGAAGGAAGAGATTTCCCTCTTTCATGCCGGCATATTTTGCGACGCCCGCGGAATTTTGAAGAATAGTTTGACCTTCGCCGACGGTTACGCATTTTTCCAGTTCTGCGAAGGGAAGCAAATCGTGAAATTTCCAAACGCCGCTGAAACGCTGCGGAACGTCGCGCATTGCCCAGTATTTTTCGAATTCTTTGAGCGATTTCGGAACGGGGAGCTTGTCCCAGTCGTATCGAATGTCCAACAGATTCCCGCATTGGGGGCATGCGGTCAAAATTTCTTCGACGCCGTACGTTGCGCCGCAGTTCGGATCAATGCATTTCTGGCAAACGTGATCAGCCATTTTTTCGCCTTCCATAAAACGTATTTCAAAACTCGAAGACATCCGGAATGTCACGTTTAACATTTTACCAGAAACGGGAAAATTTTCAAGGGACCCCGTTTTGCTGGATTGAAAAGTTCATTGAAATCAGAATCGGAGAGGAATGAAGAGAAACGGGAAGGGGAACGGGAAAAGGAACCGCGGCGGAGGCTTTTACGCCGCGGAGAATTTCCGGTTTTTGGGGGTAAAAACGTCGCGTTTATGGGTAAGTCGTTTTTTTTCAGGCGGCGGTCGATTATTCCAGCGAAGTAACGTTTCCGTCGCTCCGTTTTCCGAGATACAGAAAAACGGTCTGGTCAATGGAATAGGAAATACGTTGAACGGAGCCGTCGCAAAGCGCCGCGCCGAAAGCGCCTGCGTGAGCGCTTCCGAAAATGGTTCCCGAATCGAACGACTGACGGTCCTGCCGCGGAGCCTGCGAAGTGTATCGGATATTGTCGTTATCGGCGCCGTTGAATTGCGTGAGGTCGTCTCCCTGGGCCTTTCCCGTTTCGTAGCGGGCGGTTTCGACGTATTTTTCAGCGGCCAGAATGGTGTTGCTCAAGCCGTCTCGGATTTCTCCGAGGGTCAGTTCCGACTTACTGTAGATCACGCCGTCGGCGTTTGTGTTTGCTTTCGTATTTTTTCCCGTTTCGATATCGGAGGGCGTCGTTCCCCATCCGGAAGGGTAAGAGGGACCGGCGGAGGCTCCGTTTCCTGCGTAATCCTGTTTTCCGGCCTCGGAGGTCGTCGCCATGTTGTGGAGCTTCGCCCCAGTGTAGGGGTAAAGCTTGTTGGTACGCCTGGATGGGCAGAGATAGACGGAAATTGGGGTAGCGGCTCTTTCCTTCGCGGCGTCCTGCTGGGTCTGGTCGTTGGAGGCGGTTCCATTTTGCCCCAAGGCCCAGAGCGCCTGCTGTTCGAGATAGGGCAGAATGACGTAGGTCCAGCCACCCGGTTGCGTTCCGCCAGCGTAAAGGTCCGGATCCCCGGCCCACCAGCAGGTCCAGCCGCCGGTGGGAAAGCTACGGATCGTGGATTCGTGGTTCAACGACGCGACACCGAGTTGTTTCAGATGATTACTGCACTGCATGGTTCGCGCCGCTTCGCGCGCCTGCTGAACAGCCGGAAGCAGAAGGCCGACGAGCATTCCGATAATGGCGATGACTACCAGAAGTTCCACAAGCGTAAAAGCGTTTTTTCTCATACGATTTCTCCATTCTGAAAATAATTGATCGGTATGTGGAAAACAGGTAAAGATGGAGAAGCGTTGCTCAGCTTCTTTCGGGGATTTTTTGATGCGGACAAAAAATTTTGCCGTTCTTTAAAAAGAAATGGGTAAAATTCAATGGGGGGAGCGGAACGTTTGAGGCGTCCAGAACGAAGCGGACGTTCGAACGTCGGGCGGGAAAACGCGCGTCTCCATATTCCGTATCTTTGAGAATGGAAGAAACGAAGGAGGCGCGATAAAATCTATTCGTTTCTTCCAGTTTTATTTTAAAGTCGGAGTCTGCGGACGGGATTCAGCTTTGAAATTTATCCGACGTTTGCGTCGCGTTTCTTCGCCGATTTTTGGGCGACGGTCCGAAGTCCGAATAATCCAAATAATCCGGAAATCAGAAGCAACGGAGCGGAAGGTTCCGGAACGGCGGATAAAGAGAGGCCGGAAACCATGACGTTGGCCAGTTCGTAGCCGCTGAAGTCAAACATGAAGACTCCGGAGGTCGCGGGCGCGATGAGTCCAAGGGAAATTGTCGAGGCGTCGACGGCGTCTGCCGAAAGGCTTTGGGAGGCGGAAAGCCAGTTCGCAAAATCTTCGGCCGCGTCAAGCGTCTCAAATTCATTCGTGAAAAGATTTACGCAATAGTTATCGCCGGATTCAGGCAACTCGAAATATCCCTCGGAAACGGGGTTGAATTCGACGGATTCGTTTAATTTTATTCCGTCCGGAGTCAGATTTTTGGCAGAGTCAAGCGAAATACTTTTGCCGTCGTCGGAAAGTTTGAACAGATCGGATTTCACGTTCATCTTTTCATTTCCGCTTAAAGTCGCGAAGGAAACCAGATTTACGTCCAGTATGTCCGCGTCGAGCAACGCGGCGGGAGTGGAAAGTTCCACATTGACGTTTCCAGCGTAATTACTGCTTTTGGTAACGGTAAACGCGCCGTAGGAAGTTCCGTCGGTTCCTCCGACATAAACATTGACGTCGGAGAGGTAGGCTTTTTCGTTCACGACGGAGGAACCGCCGATCAGTTTTTCCGTCAGGTACGCGCCTCCGTAGACGTTGATTTCACCGCGTCCGTTTCCCTGTTTCGGCTTGTTTGGATCGTATCCGAGATACGTAATACCGCCCGCGCCGTTACCGCTGTAATTTTCAACAGAGAAGGTTCCTCCGTAAAGATTAATGGCGCTTGGGGTTTCATTCGTCCAGGTTCCAACCCAGGCGGTAAGAGCCGTAATCGTTCCGGCATACTGGTTTATGTTGTTGTTGATTCCGATAGTCTGGCCGTCGTACGCGCTGACGAAGATATTCTTAAAGTTGATTTGCCGATCGGTTCGCCAGGTAAAAGAGTTGTTGGAGCTTGCCATGGTAATCTGACCGCGATTTTCCGTGTCGCCGGATCCGCCGATGAAATTGAGGACGGCGTTTTCTCCGAATTCGACCTGAAATCCGCCGCGCATCCAGAATCCATTGAATTTTTCATACGTAGAATCGACAGTTCCGTCGATACGTATCGCGGTATTGGTCATGTCAAAACCGGTTGCCGCGGCGACGACGCCTTCCGGGATGAC
>CAZWOV010000058.1:0-11409 GCA_964635645.1 uncultured Planctomycetaceae bacterium
TTTTCTCGAATCAAAAGAAACGCCCCTGAAATCAAATGGTTTCAGGGGTTTTGCATTCAATCAAAAATTCGCAATTCTTAAGGTCTTCGCTAAATCTTGATTTTCGCAAGACCTTAACCTTCGTAGTATCGCGTGAGGTAAAGCAAAAGCCGGTCAGGAGTCTCCCAACCGGCTTCTCTCATGAATTATCGTCCTTTAAATCAGACTCAATCCTGTTTCAACTGCTCAAAACCGGCAGATCCGCCGCCGCCTTTAAGATCTTTAACAGGGGTGGAAACATGAACTGGAGCGGCCGTCGGGGTGTGATCCTCTTCGACCGGCTCAACAGCGTCTTCCGCCCATTCGACGCGTTTACGAGAAAGACCAATTTTACGGTCTTCCGTATCAACGCGAAGAATTTTGACTTCGAGTTCTTCGCCAACCTTCACGATTTCTTCCGGATTGTCGACTTTGTGGTCGGCAAGCTCGGAAATATGAAGAAGTCCTTCCAGACCGTCTTCCAGACCGACGAACACGCCAAAATTGGTAATCTTGGTAACGGTACCTTTAACCAACTGTCCCGGTTCGTATTTGCTGGGAATATCGTGCGCCCACGGATCTTCGGTCATCTGTTTCAGACCAAGAGCAATACGACGGCGGCCCTGGTCGACAGAGAGAACGCGGCATTCGATTTTCTGGCCTTTTTCAACCATTTCACTCGGATGAGTAATACGGCGCGTCCAGCTCATGTCGGAGACGTGAAGAAGACCGTCGATACCTTCCTGAATTTCGATAAAGGCTCCGTAATTAGTAAGATTGCGGACAACGCCGGTGACGGTGCTTCCCGGCGGATACTGCTTCGCAACAGCTTCCCACGGATTTTCTTTGGTCTGTTTGATACCAAGAGAAATTTCCTGCTTGTTTTTATTGATGGACAGAACGACAACATCAATTTCATCGCCGGGAGAAACCAGTTCGCTCGGATGATTGATGCGTTTGGTCCAGCTCATTTCACTGATGTGAACGAGTCCTTCGACGCCCTCTTCGAGTTTGACGAACGCGCCGTAGGTCATAACGTTAACGACGGTGCCTTTGACAACTTTTCCCTGCGGATATTTGGCTTCAACCTCTTCCCACGGAGACGCGGTTTTCTGTTTGAGACCAAGAGCGATTTTTTCCTTTTTATAATCGACGGAAAGAATCTGAACTTCGATTTCCTGATCAAGCTGAAGCATTTCTTCGGGATGATTGATACGTCCCCAGCTCATATCCGTGATATGAAGGAGACCGTCGATGCCTCCCAGATCGACGAACGCGCCGAAATCGGCAAGATTTTTGACGACGCCTTTTCGAAGCTGACCGGGCTGAAGCTGCTTAAGCAGTTCCTGCTTCTGGGTTTCGCGTTCCTTTTCGATGAGGAAACGGCGGCTGACCACGATATTGCGGCGCGGTTCGTCAATTTTAAGGACGGAGCAATCGATCGAGCGACCGATATATTCGCCAATGTCAGCCGGACGACGAATATCAACCTGGCTGGCGGGAAGAAAAACGTTCACGCCGATATCAACCAGAAGACCGCCTTTAATTTTACGGATGACGTTACCGGTAACGACGTCGCCTTCATGGACGGATTCCATGACTTTTTTCCAGGCTTCGATTTTTTCAGCTTTACGTTTGCTGAGCATGATCATGCCTTTGGCTTCGTCCATCTGCGGCATTCCGCCGGCGTTGCTGCCGTCTTCGACTTCTTCGATCAGGACGCGAATCGTGTCGCCCGGGTTCGGAAGTTCCTGTCCCTCTTCCCATTCATTGCGGTTGACAAGTCCTTCGCTTTTGAAGCCGACGTCAACTATTACGTAATCGCCTTCAACGCGGATTACTTTACCCTCGACGATCTGGTTGACGGTAAGGTCGCTTCCGCCCCAATCCAAATCTTCCATCTGAATACCGGCAAACGCGGAATCAAGTTCCGCATCCCAGTTGCTCTGATTCTGGTCCAGTCCAAGAACTAAGTTACGATTAACCATTAAAAAACCTCTGAAAGACGACTGAATCGTCTCCCAACAAAATATTGTTAGCGGCCTGATTTTCCGGTTGATTTTACGCTTTCAACAAATTCAGAAAATCTTTCATTAAGGCAATATATCAGATTTTCAGATTTTTTCAAGGGGAAGGGAAAGAAAATCAATAAAGATTAGCAAAATTTGTCCAAATATAGCGGTCAAATCAATAAACAGGATTGATTTTTAAAAATCAATTGTTTGCGGACGCCCAAAAATCACGCCAAGCATAAAAATTTAAGCAACTTAACAAACTCGCGTCTCCATCGAAACAAAGATTACCGATTAATTGAAAATTTACGATCGCAGCGTTTCATTCCGTTTACCGCCGAATTTAAGAAACCAAAGATTTTAACAGATAATTCCGCAAGGAAAAATTCAATGAGACGGCAAATATTTAATAAAACGGCGGGACTTTTCAGAAAAATTTCCCTAAAAAGCCTCGCCGTTCGAAGACAAAAAATTTAATTCAAATTTTAAAAATCTTTTTTTGAAAATCATTCTCCGAAAAGAGTAAACGGACTTGCTTTCACAATTTTTACTTTCTTTAAGTTTCCAATCAACGAACACGGCCCGTCAAAAACCACGATTCGGTCGCACGGAGTTCGACCGGTAAGCTGAACTATCGCGTCAGGATCGCCGGAGACGTCGGAAAAACCACCGCTCAAATCATCCAGAATCGGTAATTTATTTGCGTTTTTGCTTGCGCCTTCGACAAGAATTTCAACTTCTTTTCCAACAAACTCTTCGCTGTCCTCGGAGCTGATCTGATTTTGAACGGCAAGCAGCTCGTTATTTCTGCGCCGTTTAACCTCCTCCGGAACGTCGTCTTCCCAAAGTTCGTACGCTTTCGTCCCTTCCCGCGGGCTGAATTTAAAAATGAAACTGTTTTTAAATCGAACGTCCTTAACCAGCTGGACGGTCTGTTGAAAATCTTCCTCCGTTTCGCCGCAAAAACCAACGATAAAATCGCTGGTAATCGCCGCTCCTGGAACGGTTTCGTAGATTTGCCGACAAACCTCGCGGTATTTCTCAACGGAATAGCCGCGATTCATTTTTTTCAGCTGCGCGTTGGAACCGCTTTGTGCCGGCACGTGAAAATAAGGCATAACATGCGGCAAATCGCGGACGGCTTCGAAAAGATCAAGCGTCATGCTGTTCGGATGACTGGTAACAAAACGAATCCGCTCAAGAGACGTAGTTTCCGCAATTCTTTCGCACTTTTCAAGCAATCCGGAAAGACGCGTTCCGGAAATTTTATCGTGATATTTACTTACGGTTTGTCCAATCAGGGTGATTTCGCGGCACCCCTGATCGACAAGCTGCCAAATTTCTGCAAGAATTTCCTCCACTGGACGGCTTTGCTCTGGTCCGCGAACATACGGCACGATGCAATAGGTACAGAACTGGTCGCATCCGAACATGACCCGAACGTACGCCATGAATGGGTTTTGACGGGCAAAAGCGGTACGCATGGGATCGAAGAAATCAAAACTGTCCTCAACTTCATGCCGTCCGCGTCCGCGGCGTTCAAGGCTCAATTCCATCTGCGGACCTTCTCCTGCGCGAATCTTTGCAATCAATTCCGGAAGCCGGGCAATTTGTCCAGGACCAAGAACAAGATCTACGAACGGCGCGCGTTTAAAAATAAGCGAATTATCTTTCTGCGCCATGCAGCCCATGACTCCAATGATTTTTTCAGGATGATCTTTTTTCACAAGACGGAGCCGTCCGAGAGCGCTGTAGATTTTATCCTCCGCGTGTTGCCGGATACTGCACGTATTGAAAAGAATAATATCCGCTTTTTTCATGGATTCCGCCTGGGAATATCCTTCGCGCAGAAGGGAAGCGATCATCAGTTCCGAATCCAGAACGTTCATCTGGCATCCGACGGTTTCAATAAAAAAACTGGGCATGGTTAAAATTGAATACGAAATAAAAAAATATAAACGAAGCTACGAATCGGCTCGACTGTCAACGAAACCGGCGACGTAAAATCAAACGGCGCGGTTCGCCCCAGGTTCGCCGGACAAATCGGCCGTCCAGTTCCTGATTCTGTTTTCCGCTCCCGCGACTTTTTCACGCGAAGCCCCATTCAAGCGGCTCGGCGGCAAATCCACGGCATGATTGGAAAATATCCGAAACAGTCCCCCGCAAAACACCCATGTGGATTTTAAATGAAATTCAGGAAAAGTCAAGGCCCTTGCGGTTATTTTACTCAAAATGATATTTTTTCCAGTCAATTCTGGACGCTGAAAACAAAAAAAACAAAAATTTGTCAAAATCAGAAAAAAGATAGAGATTTTAAGAAGGACTTCCTTGTTTTTTTTATTGATTCAAGGTAAAATAAAGTAAAGGGGTATTTTTATGCGCTTTCCGAAGGGGGAACCGATGAAAGTGGAAATATTTGTCATTGACTGCGAAACGACAAGCAATCGCGTTCTTCTGTCGCTTCCGGCAGTTATTGGGCGTGGAAACGATACCGATCTGGTGATCGCTCATCCTGAAGTCAGCCGCCGTCACTGTCGGCTTTTCTATTTTCAAAATACGGTCCACATTCAAGATCTTAATTCCCTCAACGGCACGGTGGTAGCAGGCCGAAAAATTAAAAATGCGGAAAGTCCCATTCTTCCAGAAGAGAATTTTTCTATTGGGCCGGTTCAATTTCAAATACGTTACCGCCGTCAGGACGTTTCCTATTCCGAGGTAAGCGGCTCGTCGCGAAAATCATCAAACGGAACTTCGAATTCAGGTTATTCGAATTCAGCCAGTTCCTTGTCCCAATCGGCGCATTCCGCTTCCAATCAAACGTTATCCTGCGGAGCGTCGTCGGTAAAAATTCGCGGAAAATCCGGCAAGCGCTCCCCCAAATAACAGGACGGGGACGCAATACCCGAAAAAACCGCGGCAAATATCAGAACGATTTTTCTGCCAGACGGCAGATAAATTTCCTGAAGTTTGGAATTTTCCAGCTTTTATTTTTCAGTTTTTTGGAGAAATCTCAATGACTTTCCCAGTCGATTTTTATTTAAAGAGGTATTTTTTACCGCAAAAATTTTTATGCGGCGTTCTGGGCGTTTTTTTAACCTTACTTCCCGCCGTTTCTTTCAGCGCGGAAAGCTCGAATAACGCTTTGGATTCCGCAATTGCGTGGAACATGAACCTTTCCGCTTCCAACGGCGGATTTTGGAAAAAAAGGATTGCCTTTACCCTTTCCATCAGCGATGAAGTTATTGCCGAACTGAATCGAATTAATGCGGCGAACGCACCCAATTCCGGCAAAGAAGGCAAGGAAAATTCCGGAACGGGAATGAAATCCACCCTTCAGCCAATGGAATTCAAATTCACAATCGCAACGCCCGAAGAAAAAAAAGCCGCGTCGCCGGAACAGGCGCAGTCCATGCTTCCCATTGCGGGCGCGCGCGCTCAGGATATCCGGGTCTGCGACGAGAAAAACGTTGAATATCTTTTTGAAATACTGGATTCCTCCGACAACCCGCGGCATTCCGGGAGCCTGGAATCCGGAATGCAGATTATCGTTCCGATTGAGTTAACCACCATTTCCAGAAAACCGCGATTCTTCGTTTATTTTGATAATTCGGAATCATGGATTCAGTCCGACTGGTGGTCTTTCAAAAAATTCAGCAACGGCAGTTTTGAAAAAGGTCAAGACGCCGCGGAAGTCTGGCAACTGGATTCAGGCGACGATAAACATAAGATCGCTCGCACCTCGGATACGGCTCGAACAGGTTCATGCTCGATGAAAACGGAAGTAGCCGCGGACGCCAAACACTCGTGGATTGGAGCGCGTCAAATCTCCCTGCCCGTTCGTCCCGGTCAGAAATATCGTTTCTCCGGTTGGACAAAAGCGGAAAACATCGAAGGCTACGCCGGTTGGTTTTACCATTTGGGAAACGCTTCGAACGGTATGGTTGGTTCCGGTATGCTGAGCGCCGGCGGCGGAACGTACGACTGGAAAAAAACGTCTCAGGAATTTACCGTTCCGGAAAACGTCGATCGTTTGACCATCGGCACGGTACTGCGCGGTACCGGAACAGCCTGGGCCGACGACGCAGAACTTGAATTGCTGGACGACGCCGAACCAAATCTGACGGTTCCGCGCGAAATCGGCGAAATCGAAACGTTTCCGTTGACTGAACGTTATCCTTCCCGCAAAAATCCGAACGGAGCCGAATCGTTTGATTCCATTGCTTTTTTCGGCTCAAAGGATCTTCCGCGATTTGCCTTTATCCGCGTCGTAAATGATTCCGACGCAGAACGTCGCCCGCTGGTCAACATCAGCTCGGCGTTGCTTGAGGCGCGCTGGAGAATCGACCTGAATGAAAATTCGTTTGAAATTCTGGCCCTTGACGGAACGTCAATCCCATTTAAAATATGGGGAGACAATCTCTTTATCACCCCTTTCCTTCCGGCCAAAACCGTCGCCTATCTGATTCTGAGGGAAAAGGAAACGGCGGTTTCCTTGTCGGAAGCGGCGCGTCAAAAACGCAACGATACGCTCAACGACTCCGGTTTTCCAGGAACCTCGCTTCAACAGGTCGGCGACGTTAAAAAAGGCGTTACGCTCGAAAATATCTCCCTGCTGCGCGAAATCCTCCAAAATAATATGGTGAAAAACTCTGGTTTTGAAGAAGTCGACGCTTCTGGAATACCCGCGGGGTGGACGCGCGGACCAGAGGCGAAAGGAATCTCTTTCATTACCGTCGATCCCAACGCTCCGGAAGACGTTTTAGGAAAACGTTGCGCCCAGATTAAATTCGACGCGAATGCAAAAGCCGGTTGGAACGGCTGGCGGCAGGCTATCCCGGTCGTAGGAAACCGCACCTATTTCTGCGGAGTCTGGATGAAATCCAATTCCGAAAATCAAAAGCAGTACGACGTTCACGTTCATTTCCATCAGGCGAACGGAGAACATACGCTTTATGGAGCCATGACCAGTTTCGGCAACATCGCCGGCAAGGTAAACGAATGGGTTTTCGTTTCCGGAATGCTCAAAGCGCCCGAAGGCGCGACGTCGATGGTTCTTCAGTTAACGACGAATACTGAAAACGATCTCTTTTACGACGACGTTATCGTTACGGAAATGGAAATGGGAGTTCCTGAAAAATTTCAGGGCGGCAGCGTCGGCATATTCCAGATCCCGCCAATTATTAAGGTTTTTCCCGATTCAACCTGGACGAGAAATCCAAAAGAACTGAAGAAACTTCAGTTCAGGACCGTCTCTACCGCCAAAAATGAAGAAGAGACGCTTCAGTTCGCCGTTCGATTTGCAAGCGATCGAAATTATCAGGTCGCGCTTGAAAACGCAGTTTCCGCCGACGGAAAAACGGTTCTGCCGACGGAACTTTTCGCCGTTGGCTACGTTCCAATAAAACACGTTACGAGTTACTACAATACCCGAATTGCCCGGTGGTTCCGCAAACTTCCGGGGACCGGAGGGCGCGCGGACGGTTGGGTCGGTTACTGGCCCGACCCCATTCTTCGATTCTCCAATCTGCAACAGGCGAATTCCAACTCCAAAAGTAAATTCTGTTCGCTCGAAAAAGCCCGCGACGTATGGAATAAACTGAACGGGAAGGAATACTCAAGCGACTCTGAACGTCTCGTTCGATTTGCAGAACAGAATTTAATCGGTTTCAAGGCGTGGGAAACTCGTCCTCTGATTGTTCTGGTTAAAACGGAAAAAGATACTCCGGCTGGACTTTACTCCGGTAAAATCCGCTTGCGCAATCTGGAAACGGGAAAAATTATCGCGATTCCGTTCTCGGTCAACGTAAAAGATTTCGCAATCCCGGACGAACCGGTCTGCGGCGCCATCTACGACTGCCGCGCGTCGCATATGGAATACTGGAACGCGAGCAACGGTCACGATCTGGTAAGAAATATGATCAAATTCCTTGCCTCCAAACGTCTATCTCCCGACCAGCTGAACGTTGAACCGAAATTTACCTACGACGGCGAAACGGGAAAATGGACCGCCGATTTTGAAGAATTCGATAAAGAATGCGAATGGTACTTTAACGAACTTAAGATTCACCGCGCGTACCTGCCGGGCGATTGGTACTGCTTTGGTTGGGGAATGCCGCCTCACGCGCGTCAGGGAATCGAACCGTATGAAGGCAAATGGCCGTTCGAAGGGGTTGACCGGGGTAAACTCCGACCGGAATTCAAAAAAGTTTATCAGGATAAACTGCATCTGATGTGGAATCACCTGAAAGAAAAAGGGTGGGATAAAAAATTCGTTC
Organism: uncultured Planctomycetaceae bacterium; assembly: GCA_964635645.1. Taxonomy (GTDB): domain Bacteria; phylum Planctomycetota; class Planctomycetia; order Pirellulales; family Thermoguttaceae; genus RGIG3701. The sequence continues at coordinate 8,306 of CAZWOV010000058.1, forward strand.
TCTACATTTCGGACGAACCTTTTTACGCCTTGCCGCACATTATCGAGCAGATGAAAGCATGCTGCGCGATGATTCACGAAGTGGATCCGAATATTCCAATCTACAGCAGTACCTGGAAGCACATCCCGGAATGGGACGGTTTCATCACCGCATGGGGAATTGGTCATTATGGTTGCGTTCCGGAAAAACAGATTGAAAAATCAAAGGCCCGCGGCGACGTAATCTGGTGGACGACGGACGGACAAATGTGCACGGATACGCCGTTTTGCGCCACGGAAAGACTTTTGCCTTACTGGTGCGTTAAATACGGCGCCGACGCCTATGAATTCTGGGGAGCTTCATGGTTCACGTACGATCCTTACCGTTACGGATGGCATTCGTATATTTACCAGAGCGATCAGCCGGGAGTCGAGTATTTCGTTCTGTATCCAAACGGCGACGGATACATTTTCTATCCGGACAAACTTATCGGCGTGAACGAAATCGTTTCCTCCATTCGTCTGGAACAGGCGCGCGAAGGAGTTGAGGACGCCGCGTATATCACGATTCTGCGCGATGAAATCAAACGCGTTGAAGAGATGAATAAACTCGACGCCGCTGGAAAACGGACGTTGACGAATGCAAAGAACACCCTTGCCCGCGTCTACGACCTGGTGCATATTCCCAATGCCGGCGGACGTTTCACTTCTCACTACCTCCCCAATCCGGAAGAAGTCGACGAAGTGAAGGAACTGGTTCTTCAACTGATTGAAGATTTGCAAAAAATCCGCTGATTCAAATTGTTTTAAAATTTGACTCCCAGAGGGAAAACAGCTTTCTCGCTGTTTTTCCTCTGATTTATTTTGAAATTCGAGATTGTCCCTGTTTTTTATCTTTTAGCCCTGATTTTTTATGAATGCGACGCGTTTTCTCATTGCAATTGCAACGTATAATGAAATTGAGAATCTTCCCCGCCTGATTGCGGAGATTTTTACCGAAACGGATCGATTTGCGGCAAAACGCAACTTTTCGTTTGATATTTTGGTCGTGGACGATAATTCTCCGGATGGAACGGGAAGATGGTGCGATGAGCATACCGTAGAATTTCCGCGCCTGAAATGCCTTCATCGTTCCGGAAAAAACGGTTTGGGAACGGCTGTTATCGACGCGATGAAATATGCGATTGAACACGGTTACGACCGCATGATTAATCTGGATGCAGATTTCAGTCACCACCCGAAATATCTTGAAACCGTCGCTTCCGGGACGGCAGACGTTGTCGTGGGGTCTCGTTATGTCAAAGGCGGCGGAATTATCGGCTGGCCGTTCGTGCGCCATATTATGAGCCGTTCCATCAACGCCTTCGGACGCCGCCTTCTGGGACTCGCCGTCCGCGATATCAGCGGTTCCTACCGAAACTACCGGGTTTCTCTGCTTGCCGAACTTGATTTTGAACGTTTTCAGTCGCGCGGATACTCGTTTTTTGAGGAAGTTCTCTGGCGTTTGAAACTTGCCGGGGCGGAAATGTCGGAAGTGCCGATTATTTTTGAAGATCGAATCCGCGGAAAATCAAAAATTTCCCTCAAAGAAAGCGTTACCGCAGTCAAAACGCTCATGACTCTCAGAAAATAAAAAACGCGGCGACTTTGCAGACGGACGATTCGTTTTCATTCCCCGCAAGAAAAACGTCATCCGAAGTTTCCGTCATTCAGGGGACGTACGGAATGATTCTATTTCTTTCACTTCGCGTCCATACCGGACTCCCATTTCTGCCGGAACAGGAGACGGAAGAGACGGAACGGCAGAATTCTGCGCGGGACCGTTAACCGGAGAACGGGACGATTGAAGTTTCCGGGCAGAACCGGCGTCGGACGAACTTCGGCCATTAGCGGCAATCTGAATCTGATTTGCGAGTTCCGCGCAAACGCTGTTTCCCGGATCCATTTCCAACACGCGGGTTGCCGATTGAAACGCCTGCCCCCAATCGCCGTTCTGGTATTGGGCCAAAGCCAGCGTCGATAATATTTTAATATTTTGAGGAGCCTGAGCATTGGCCTGACGAAGAATCTGAACCGCCTCGGAATTTCTCTGGAGCCGCGTCAGCGCCATTCCCTCGCAGAGCAAAAGCTCTTCGTTTACGCCGCTGCTCCGATTTTTACTCCTTGCCGTCTGCGCGACCTCGAGAGCCCGCTGCGGTTTATCGAGATCCAAATACCGACGCGCCAAAAGCGTCTGCGTTTTTTCATTTTCAGGATCAAGAAAGACCGCCTGATGATATGCGGCCAGCGTCTGCTCCGGTTTTTCCTCGATTTCATAAAGCCGCCCCTGAAGAATCCACGCGTCCGCAATCCCGCTATTTTCCTGCAACGCTCTGGAAACGTATTTTTGAGCCAGAGGATAATTGTTCTGCTCAAAGTGCATCCAGGCAAGCTTCACTATCTGTTCCGGCTGAACTTCAGGGTGACGGACCACCTTTTCCATCTCCTTTACCGCCTCGGAAAACGACCCCTGATTCCAGAGCGTATCTGCGAGCATGGTTCGCGCTTCAATATTTTCCGGATTGACCTTTACCGCCAGCTTAAGTTGAGATTGGGCGTCTTCCATATTTTTCCCTTCAATCGATTTGGCGGCCTGCTGAACAAACTGACGGCTTTCCAGCGTCGCTACGGACGTTACTCTGGTCCGTTGCCAGACTCGGCAGCCGGAAGTTGTTAAAAACAGAGCCAAAACGAGAACCGGAATTATTCTCGTCCGGACGTAAATACTCAAATCGAAATTCATTCGGCAACCCGAAAACGCACCAGTTTCCTTAAAACCGCCAGTCGGAGTCAGGGAAAAATAAAAAACCATTTTATTTTAGCGCCTTTTGCGATTCATGTCGAGACGGAAATTTCGAAAAAATTTCTCCAAATTTCAAAATCGAAATAATTTTGCAAAATTTGAAAGTTTTTTCCACTGAAATTCCGTGCGCCGCCAAATCAGGCCCAATCAGGCAATAAAACGATAAAAGAACTGGAATTCAGGAGAGGGAATTTCAGAATAAATTTAAAATTAATTTACAAAAAGAAGTCTCCCCCCCTTGCAATTAAAATTTTTTGTGATATACTTCTTTTATTGTTGAAAGA
>CAZWOV010000059.1:0-11379 GCA_964635645.1 uncultured Planctomycetaceae bacterium
CGCCATGAAGAGCAGGAGTTCGCTCATTCGGCACGTTCCCATATCGGGCGCGAACAGGAGCAATTCCCGTATGCTTTCGCCAAGTCGGGTACTTCCAGGCTCGCGACATAACGTTACCTTTTTGCCCAAATCTTCAAGCCAGGCCTGAAGTAGCGGAATTTGCGAGCTTTTTCCCGCTCCGTCGCCGCCTTCAAGTGCGATGAACATTCAAAAATCTCTTTCCGGCCATACGGATTGGCCATTTCTATTCGACAGTTTTCGGTTTATCTCCAGGTCTTGCGGTCTGGAATATTCTCTCCGGACGTCCGGGAGTCGTTCCGATTATTGGTTCTTCTGCGGGAAGGACGGTTTGATAAAACCGTATTCTTCCAGATTGGAAAGCGAAACGGACGTTTGTTTCTGCAAAGCCGTCAAATCTGCCGGATTCATGTTCTGGACAATTCCGTACATATACTGGCTAAGCTGGGAAACATACTGCATCGCTTCCTTATCGTCGGAATGGTTTTGACGAATGTGTTTGATTTTTTCAAAAACCGTATGGAATTTCCCTTCATTAATTGCGCAAGCGACTTCCATGATATCGAAAAAAACGTCCGGCAGATTATTGTCTTTGCACAGTGCGCGGCCTTTTTCAATAATATCCGTAGAATTTTCCGCTTGAGGATTCTGGCTCCAGAGGGTTTTCAGGACTTCAATTCTTAACGACGGAGCGTATGACGAATTGTCTGCGACTGTTTTCAGTATTTCCGTCGGCAAATTATTGGTGTTGAACATTTTCGAAACGAAAAAGACTCTTTCCATCAATTCCGGAGTGAGCGCCTTCATGTTCAGCTGATCAAAAAAAATGGGCGACAGATTCTGAATTTGTTCCGGAAGAATTTCGGGCGCCGGCTCCATATTGAGGGCTGCGCGCAGTTCGTCCAGAACTTTGAGACTGAGTTTTTCACGGTCCAGCAGATATCGTACTGCGTAAATAACCGTTTCGACCTGTAGACGAAGCTGAGGTTTTTGCGCGGCGTTTTTTATTGACTGATGATTCAGTATGCCGAGTGGGAAATGAATCCAGCGATTCAGAAGAATGGATCGGCAGTGCGCGTTTTTAATTTCGCGGATTTTTTCATCGGAAAGTCCCGACGGCAACGCGATTTTACGCAGAATAGAGTCGAGCGTAACGGAGATATTTCTCGTAACGGTCTGTTTCATCTCGCCTGCGAACCACGTTCCAATGATACTTTTGATTTCCTGGGCTACGAAATTTGCGCCGCCCTGAAGAACGTTGATGACTTCCAGACTGCCGTTTTTTTCCGTTCCTTCCGTTTGTTTCCAGAGGAGAACGTTCCCGACGACGACCGGAATGTCGTCGACGTCGACTCCGTCGATCGACTCCAGCGCGGGAGAATCCAGTACGTCGAAAGCCGCCAGCAGCGTTCCGTTTTCAAGATTCTGCATTCGAATGTCTTCAACGCGGCGGAACGTTGGTTCCGAATCAAGTTTTTCCAGAACTTCCGCGACGTTTGTCAACGGAAAACGGAGCGTGCAGATGTCCATGGCGTCTTCAAGCGGACTGTCTTTGAAGAAGCTGATTCGTATCTGTTTTTCAAGCGCATCGTAGAAAGAAACCGCGTCGCATTTAAGATATTGTTTCCAATACTGTTCCGCTGTGGAAAGATCGCATAGCCATTCGTGGAGCAACGCCAGGTTGAAGCTGTATTCAGCAGCGTTCTGGATTTCTGGGTATTTTTCGGCCAGCGACTTCAATTCTGAAATAGCCTGACTCCAGCGGATTTTCAACGCGGAATTTTGAATAACGGCGTCAAATTCATCCTTCCAGGGAACGTCTGCCGGAGCGCGTTTGATTTTCAGGCCGACGCGGAAACAGAGCGGAATGGTTTTGCTGGTTTTGAGCTGATGAAGGTTATTGACAAAGACGTCGTGGAACGTCTGGTTCAGATCCATATCCAGAACAAGCCCAATCCATGCGTTGGCGGATTCATAGAATCCTATTTTGATGAGAGCTTTGACGAAGGTTTCAAGTTTGAACACGACCTGTTCGTACTGGAATGGCTGAGAAACGGAAAACGCGCTTTCATAGCGGGCGATCGTACTGCGAATTACCCGACGCAGTTCGTCGCGTTCCTGAACGACCAGTGCCGTTCGCGCGGCCGGAGCAAGATGAGCGTATTTGTCGGCGATAGCCCGTTGCCCTTCCAGAAAAATTGCCTGCGCGGATTCTGCGATCGCAATGGGATTTTCCGGATGTTTTTCATAAAAATACTTTGCGGTTTCGATTAGATCCGATTCCCGATTCGGAAGAGATTTCAGGATTACGCACCGGATTGCCAAAAGACAGGCGCGGTCCGGATCGGTTTTTAACAGGCTGTCGATGAAGTTTAAACAGGCGGTATTCTGATTCGCATCCAGGAATTTGTAGATCTTTCGGAAATCGTCGACCCGATTTCGGCAGCAGAACTTAATTTTTTTGCCGCTTCCGCCAGGGCATAAAGAATAAACGTCAATCATGACTTTCTCTCGTTCTTAGTTGGGTAAAATTTTTTCAGGTAAATGGAATGAAAGTTCTCCATGAACTTTCATTGGCAAAAAAGACATGAAAACATTTTCGTAAATAGACGAAACCTTTCTCGCGTTTCGCGAAGTTTTCAGCTTTATTTTATTTTTTGTTGGAAGGTTCGAATTCCTCTTTTCGGAAATTTTCCTTAAGGTGTTTCTGGAGGAATTGCTTTTCCTCGCGAATAATTTCCATTGCGTTTTTCCGGGAAAGAAAGACGTAATTTCCGACAGCGTCGACGATTGCCCAGATTATCTGCCAGACGACCAGCGCTATCATGGCCATTACGCAGTAAAGAGCGTGTCGATGCGCCGACCGTTCAATAAAAACGGCGCCGGCGGCCAGGAGTCCCGCTTCTGCCAGAAAACAAATCCCCAGTTGAAATCGGATCCAGTAGGAACAACGGAAATTTTTGCATTCGTCGCTCGCCCGTTCCAATTTCAGGACGTCCTCCGCGATGTTTTTCTCCTGCCGACGGGATTCGAACGCTTTTCGATATTTTCGAACCGCCGACAACGTAAGAAAACCTGCGACCGCGCAGGCTCCCGCCGCTAAAAGCATTTTTTCTTTCATATTTTTCAGGCCTTTGAAAAAATCGGAAGGAAAAACGGGGACAAGCATCCCGAAAAACGGGAGAATTCTCCGATGGATTTCGGATTTTCTATTTCCCGGGGCCCTGCTCGGATTCCATCTGGTCGATATACATGCGCAGACGTTCCACCTCGTCCGTAACGGAATGGAGCCGGAGCATGTTTTCCACTCGTTTGAGCAGTTCAACTTTATTGACCGGTTTGCTCAAAAAATCGTCGCATCCGGCTTCAACGGCGCGTTCAATGTCGCCGAGTTCATTTAAAGCCGTAACCATGAGAATCATCGTTTGGGATGTTTCCGGATCGGATTTTACCGTTTTGCAGACCTCAAAGCCGTTCAGTTTGGGCATCATGACGTCGAGAAGCAGTAAATCGGGATGAAAGGATCGGACTTTTTCCAGTGTTTCAGCCCCGTCGTACGCCATTTCAATCTCGCAGTCAAGTCCCAGGAGAAACGTATCGAGCAGTTCCACATTCGTCTGATTATCGTCAGCGATTAAAATGCGATTTTTTGCCATTTGAGTGAAATCCTTTCCGACTTCATTTTCTTTTTCCAACTGATTTCGGCGTTTTTTCCGGGAAACGCAGTTTTTCATACTTTTCTCTAATTATAGCATATTCCGTCTGGAATTTCAAGAGAGTACGGTTCTTTTCCTGAAGATATTTTCTCTTTTAAGCCGTTTTTCTTACCGAACTTTCAATTTTGGGCAGTTTGAGAGAGAGAATACTTCGCTCCGGAATTGTTTTTTGCAGAATGCCGGTATTGGGAAAGTTGTGATATGCCGGAAGTGAAAGGCGTATTCGCGACGAACTCCGCCGTATGATTGAAAAAGCGCGACAAAAGCCTGTTGGAATGACGGAAAAATAAAGAGAATGTAAGTAAAAATGGAATAGATATTTTGCTTAAAAAGGGCGACGTTTTATCTGAAATGGGCTAAAAGTCTACTTAAAACAACTAAATTCATGAAAAAAACGTTTATTTTTTAAACCTTTTTACTTTTTTGAGCGTATTGGGGTTGACAAAATAAAAAATTACGTCAAAATAATGATGTGTCCGCTTTTAGTGACGAGCATTGTTTCGGGGTTATGTTTTGATGTGGCAAACCATAATCGCGCCAGCGAAAATTAATCTGTATTTTGAGGTGATACGCCGGATGGAAACCGGTTTTCATGAAATTGAAAGCCTGGCGTCCTTTGTTTCGCTCTCAGACAAGGTGTCGGCTCGGCTTGCTCCATCCCTTTCTTTGCGGATAAAAGCGTCTGAGGGAAACTCAGCGTCGGATATTCCAACGGACGAATCGAATCTGGTTCTTCGCGCGGCCAGACTGCTTCAGAGCATGATTATGGCTCGTTTTGATAAAACGGGTTTTTTAAATTTTAAGTGTCCGGAGCAAATAGAGGAGTATGTCCATAAACCTGAAAGCGTTGAGGTAATCGGTAATGGGGCGAGGTCAATCTGTAAGGGTGCGTCTATAATTCTTGAGAAGCATATTCCGAGTCAGGCCGGGTTGGGCGGCGGTTCCAGCGACGCCGCGGCAACGCTGATTTTGCTTAATGAATTATGGCAGGCCGGTTTTTCCCGCGAGGAACTGATTGCAGGAGGCGCGCTTTTGGGAAGCGACGTTCCCATGTTTCTTAAGGGAAGTCCAGTTATTTGTCGCGGCAGAGGCGAAATTTTGAATGAAATTCCGGATGGAAACGAATTTCCGACGCTTTATTTGGCGATTGTGAAGCCGAAAGAAGGGTGTTCGACGCCGGAAGTTTATCGTAACTGCGCGCCGTCCGGAGTTTGCGGCGACCGTATTTTGAATCGGATGATTGGCAACTGGCGAGAAAATCGCCTTCCGGAGTTTGCCGCCGACTTGAAAAATCGGTTGTTGGAACCGGCGATGAAGCTTTCTCCGGCGGTGAGGCTTCTGATGGAGCGATTCAGGGAGCTTCCTGACCCGTGTCTTGGAGTTTCCATGACGGGAAGCGGGTCGGCCTGCTTTGGACTTTGTCGTGATTTGGCGCACGCCAGGGACGTTGCCAAATTTTTTAGTTTTTCAAAAACCGACTATTTAGAAACAATTTTTGTCGCGGAGACGATTACCGCTCCGTTGACGGCGTCGTATTGACGCCAGTTTTAGATTATTGAACAAGGAGGAACCTCCCGTGAAAATCACAGAAGTACGCATCAAATTGATGGACGAGCCGGGCGAACGGCTCAAGGCTTTCTGCTCGATCACTTTTGACGATTGTTTTGTCATTCGCGATCTGAAAATCATTGATGGTACCAGTGGATTTTTTGTTGCGATGCCCAGTAGAAAATTGACTTCGCATTGCCCAGTCTGCCGATACAAAAATCCGATTCGCGCATCGTTCTGCAATCAGTGCGGCGCCAAGTTGCCGATGCAGACGCCGACGCGGGATGAAGATGGAAGAGCTAAACTTTACGCGGATATTGCTCATCCGATTAATTCTATGGCGCGGGAAATGATTCAAAGGGAAGTTATTGCCGCGTACGAAGAAGAGAAAATTCGCGCGCAGGCGCCGGGATATGTTTCGCGTTACGATGAATTTGATATGGACTATGACGACGAGCAGAATATGAACGACTTCCGCGTTCCTAACGGCAGAGCGCCGTTTTCATATCCGCAGGCTCCGATGGGGCAGAATCCATATTATCCATACCCGGGGCAGATCCCGTATCCGGCTCCGAATCCCTATGGAAAGCCGGGACCGTATGCGCCTTATCCGGGACAGGTCCCCTACATGGGGCAGACTCCTTATCCAAATCCTTACGCGGTTCCGCATCTCGGGCGTCAGCCAATGTATCAGCAGCAACCTCCAATGCCGCAACCGCAGACTTCCGTTGCGCCGCAACCGTCGATTCCTCCGCAGCCGTCGATTCCTCCGCAGTCTTCTGTTCCGCCGCAACCGGCCCAGACCGCTCCTGCTTCGGAGCAGACTCCGGATGTTCGTGAAAAACAGTCGAATGATTTCGGAGCCGGTATTTTTGATTGAGTCGCCGGGTGTTCTGCGCGGGTTTCATTTGGGAGGAAATTTTTCCCTGATTGCCTGAACGCAGAAATCGGCGCGGTTTGATTTGAGAGCAGAGTTTGCACGGATAGCGGATTCTGCTCTTTTCTTTTAATTTTTCTGAAATTTTTGAATTTTTTACGTGGGACGCTCTGGATTTTCCTAAAGAGAAAGAGTAAAATAAAAAAAAATCGAAAAACGAATCTTAAACTAAAAAGGAAACCAATCGTGAAGAAATTAATGATTCGAAATATCATTTTGGCGTTTTTGTTTTGCAGTCTGACGCTATCCGTTGGAGCGGCGCTCCGCGCGGCGGATTGGCCTTGCTGGCGCGGTGCGAATCGAAACGGACTTTCATCTGAAACGGGGCTTTTAAGGAATTGGACGGAAGAGTCCATGCCGACCCTGGTTTGGAAAAATACTACGGTTGGTCCGACGATGAACGGGATAACCGTCATTGGAAACCTTGTCTTTACTATTGGGAGCAAAGGCGGTTCCGAGTGCGTTTTCTGCATTGATAATCAGAGCGGAAAGACGCTTTGGTCGCGTCCTATTGGGAAACCGATTGGACAGAAAGGAAAGTTTCCGGTACTGCATTCTACGCCGACTTTCTATAAAAATCTGCTTTACGTCATGAGTTCCAGCGGGAATCTTGTCTGTCTCAACGCCGCGGACGGAAAAACCTTCTGGATGAAAAATCTGGTTATGCTTGGAGGGATTTTGCCGCAGGGCGGATACTGCGAGTCGCCGTATGTCGATGGAAAATGGGTTATCGTTACTCCCGGCGGTCCGAACGTGACGATGATTGCGCTTGACAGAACGTATCAGATGATCAAATGGACGGCCAAAACCGGGATGCCGGCTGGATATTCGTCAATCATGAAGGCCTCGTTCGGACGCGAACATCAGTACGTCAACTTTACCGGCGCGGGCGTTTTGGGCGTAAAAGTTAAAGGCGGCGACGTGCGATGGCGGTATGAGGCGCCCGCTCATGAAAGCGGGTTTAACGCCTGTCCGCCGATTTGGTTCGGACAGACGATTCTGGCTTCCAGCGCCGCCGGGACCGGTTGCGTTTGGGTTCAGAAAGACGGGACGGCCTACAAAACTTCGGAAGTCTGGTTTAATGAAGATATTAAGGTTCCGACCGGCGAAATGATCAAGGTTAACGATAACGTTTTCGCCTGTACCGACGAAGACGGGCTGGTTTGCTTTAATTATCGTACGGGAGAAAAAATCTGGACGGATCAAAGTCTTTTTGCCGAGGCTTTTGAAAAGGACGTGGACGATGTGAAATCCGGCTCCAAGTCCAAAAAATCTAAAAAATCCAAAGTCTCCGCGTTGGAAAGTATTCCGGAGTCGGTAAGTATCAACAGTCCGCTCCTGGCGCAGTTGAGTCCTTCAGCCGCATACGACAGAATCAATAACGCAATAGCAAACAGGGCAAATAATTCCGGAAGTAAAGCCGACGGCGCGGCCCCGATTGCTTCAGTTCAGAAAGCTCGTAAAAAAATGAAAAAGGCCGCGCCGCCTCCGCCTCCGGTCTGTATGGGGACGTTCGCCTATGCGGAAGGCCTGCTTTACCTGCGCACGTCGATGGGAGAACTGGCTCTTCTGGAGGCTTCTTCCGACGGCTTCAAGCTGCGCGGCAGAATCGCTCTTCCGCAGATGAAAAAGGGGCTGGCGGTTACGCCCGTCATCGCGAACGGCTATCTTTATCTGCGCGAAGGCGGAACGATATTCTGTTTTGATCTTCGCGATCAGTCGAGAAAAGACGGTTCCGACGGCGCCGGTTCAAACGGTGAAAACGAACGGAAGGTTTTGCCTGGAATGCAGGACAATTCGGGCGCCAAAAAGCGAACGGCTCCAAAAGTGGGTTAATTTTTTCAATGAACGTTTCTTTTTTTAACGAACGTTCATTGTTGTCCTTCATCCTTTTCCGTCCTCTCCATGAGGAGAATAAATACAGAGGAAATAAATGCGTCAAACAACCTTTTCATTGATTTTTATTGTTTTCGGAACCGTTCTGACGACAATTTTCTGCCTGGAATGGCTTAATCGTGAAGCGCCGTTCATGGCGGAAGCTTTGGCTCAGACCCGGATTGTGGATCAGGAGTACCATAACGGGTTGACGGAGGAGGAAAAACGTAATATTCAGCTCTATGAAAACGCGAGTAAAAGCGTCGTGAATATCGACACGCAGAGCCGGGTCAACATGTTTTTTATGGAACGGGTCGCCCAGGGAATGGGAAGCGGGTCGGTTCTGGATAAACAGGGGCATATTCTGACAAATTTTCACGTTGTCGCTCAAGCCGCCGAAGTTCAGGTTACGCTGTTTAATGGAAATTCTTACGGAGCCAAGCTTATTGGCGCGGATCCGAATAACGACATTGCGGTGTTGAAAATCAGCGCTCCGGAGGAAGAGCTTTTTCCTATTACTCTGGGAAATTCGGAGAGATTGAGCGTGGGGCAGAAAGTTTATGCGATCGGTTGTCCGTTCGGGTTGGAACAGACGCTTTCGACGGGGATCATTTCCAGTTTGAACCGTTCTCTTCCAAGTCAGAATAAAGCGAGAACGATTAAACAGATTATTCAAATCGACGCCGCTATCAATCCAGGAAATTCCGGCGGACCGTTGCTGGATTCATACGGAGAAGTGATCGGTATGAATACGGCTATTGCGACTCATTCCGGAGACAGCGCGGGCGTTGGTTTTGCTATTCCGGTCAACACTATTTCGCGCCTTCTTCCGCAACTGATTCAGAATGGCAGAGTTACCCGTCCAAATCTCGGCATTGAACAGGTGATGAAGACAGACGGCGGGTTGCTTATTACCCGCGTTCAGGAAGGCGGCCCCGCAGAAAAGGCCGGGCTGAGTAGTCCGCGCGTGATTACCAAAGAAAAACGGCAGGGGCCTTTTCGTTACGAATACCGGACGATGGATAAAACGTCCGCGCAGATTATCGTCGGTATTAATGAACACGACGTCGAGACGGCGGACGATCTGTTGAGCGTCGTGGAATCGTTTAAACCTGGAGATACCGTAAATCTGATCATTTTGCAGAATGGAAAGAAATACAGAGCGCCGGTTGTTTTAGGAACGGACGAATAAAAAATTACGCGCAGTCGCGATTGGTTAGTAATAGAAAAAGACGATGCGAAAGCGTCGTCTTTTCTTTTGAAGATTTTTTCTAAAAAGCCTGGTTTTTTTGAAACTTTTTGAACTATTTGAGAATATATTAAATAGGAAGTCCTGTTTTTGATTTATTATTTAGGAGCGCCATGAACTGTTCTCTTTCAGATCAGTCTCTCGTTCAGTCTGTTTTGGCGGGAGATTCCGGGATGTTTGAAGAATTGGTCCGGCGTCGCCAGACGATGATCCTGCGTTTTTTTCAGTTGCATCATTCCTATGAAGACTCATTGGATCTGACGCAGGAAACATTTCTTCGGGCTTGGAAATCGTTAGGAACGTATTCCGGCCAGTGGAAATTTTCTACCTGGCTTTTGGCTATTGCGCATAGGCAGAACGCCCTGTTTTTTCGAAAAAGAAAGCGTTCCGTCGAATCTCAAAGGGTCGATGGAGAGATTGAACTTTCAGATTTCTCAAGCGGCGATCCGGAGGCTTTTCAACTGCTTTTGCGCGAAGAAGAAACGAAAAATCTGTGGTTGCGGATTCGAAAGAATCTTCCGCCGGAACAGGCGGAAGTACTGTGGCTTTTTTACGTCGAGGAAGAATCGATGCGCGAGATTGCGCAGGTTATGGACCGAACCGTTGCGAGCGTTAAAACGTTATTGTTTCGGGCAAGGCAGGCGTTGCAGAAAGTATTGAAGGAGGGCGAACCATGAATGAGAAAGAGTTGAAACTTCGTCTCCAGCGCGACGCGGCAACTTTAGGCGAATTCTCGGAAGAACTTCTTGAACGTATTATGAAAGAAGTTCGAAGTCCGGCGAACTTTCAATTAGAGGCGTTGCCGCAACGCGAAAATCGTTTGTTCGAAAAGCGGGGGCGTCGGTTTATTGCGCATGCCGCGCTTATTGCGGCGTCGATTTGCACGGGGTGCGTCGTTTGGTTGTTTACGAGTCCTTCGGCCGATTTCTTTCATAAAACGCAGCTGGTACGCCTTCCTTCCGGTTTGCCGGGTATTTCTGAAACACGCCGCGAAAAGCCGTCGTCGGGAGGAATTGAAGAGATTTCTTCCGATACGTTTTCTCATCCGGTCGGATTCGTTCCGCGTCTGGTTCAGGCCTTTCCTGAAAATATTGAATTAGTTCACGAGTTGCTTCCTAAAGACATTTTTAGCGATTGGGCAATTGTGGAAAATGAATCGGGGTATTCTTCGGCTCCTCGGATTGAGAAAGAGGAAGAAAATTTACCGATGGAAACGTTTTCTTCAATGTGGGAAGATACGTTCGACGTCGTTCACAGCTCGTTTGCGAGGATATTTGAAGAGTAAGAGATTATTCATTGGGAGTAAATTTTCACATAAGACGTCATTTATTTCATCATAACAAGGAGAATTTCAGCATGAAAATCAGACTTGGTTTTTCGCTTTTGACGGCGATTTTGGAGACGACGCTCATTGTCGGCGGATTGTGGGCGCAGAATGTGCAGCCGGTTCTTTCTGTGACGGGCAGAAATACGGAAACAATTGTTAAAAATCTTTCAGAGATCGCTCAGGTTTCAAAAGACCTTAAGGGAACTCTTATTACGTCTACCGCGCAGTCTTTTCTGGAGCAGGATATCGTAAAAGACGCCGTTGATTTGAAACGTCCGTTTGGTTTTTTCCTGTTCGGCATTGAAAACGAAATTCCGGACGGCGTTTGTGCGATTCCGGTTGCGGATCTTGCGAAAGCTTTCAAACTTCTTCCGGCTCCTATCGAGATCAAACAAATAAACGATAAAAACTGGAACATCGTTAAAGATGACGAAATTCTTGCCTGGGTTTACTCTTTGCGCGACTGGTGTTTTCTCACGAAGTTTGAGAAGTCCGACGCAGAAATGGCGGCGATTGCCGACGATATTCTGAAGAAGCTCGACGAAGAAGTCGCTCAAACGGATTTGGGAGTTTCGTTTTATGTGAACGGCGTTCCGGAAGAAAAACGCAAAGAAGTTTTTGAAAAAGCCGTCGCTTGCGCCAAAAAAGAACTTGAAAAGGGAAAATTTCATATTGGAGAGGCTTTGGTCAATTTCGTGAATATGCAGCT
>CAZWOV010000060.1:0-11246 GCA_964635645.1 uncultured Planctomycetaceae bacterium
TTCTCGACCTCGCTCATCGACTGAATCGCCTCTTCAAGAACATCCGTCACCAGTGCCTCTACCTCGCTTGGCGAAGCGCCCGGATAACGCGTCGTAATCATCGCCTGTTTAATCGTGAAATCCGGATACGAAAGTCTGCCCAAATGCCGATATGCGTAAAGGCCGTAAAAAACCGTCAAAAGCGTCAGACAAATCGTAATCGTTTTCTGCTTTAAACAAAACAAAGCGGGATTCAGAGCCGGATTTCTCATGCTTCTTTCCTTTTTCTTCTTTCTTTCGTCACCAGCTTCAACGTCATGAACTGAAAATTTCGTCCGGCAATTTTCAGAATCTTTTCTTTTTTCCGCCCACGCCTTTAATGAGCCTGTGTACCGAAAATTTAAGCCGTTTCTTCATTTTAGCAAAATTGGCAAGAGTTTTGCGCATAAAAAAAGACGGAACGCCCGGGCGTTTCCGTCTGCTCTCTTCGCTTCGCGCTTTTTTACCACAGATCCTGCGTTTGACGCTTTATCCACTGGTCAAGCGTCATGTTTTCCTCCGCAAGAATATTTCGGAAATCCTCTTCGTCATCCTCGTTCGACTCGTCGTAGGAAACTTCCTCGTCAAAAGCCGACTTCAAGATTGCCGTCGGAAGAAAACGCGTCGGTAAAACCCGGCTGAAACGATCTCCCCACGACGGGCCGATATGAAAATAACGCATTGGGCACGTAATGTAAAGATAATCTCTTGCCCGCGTCATCGCAACATAAAAAAGACGCAACTCCTCGTCAATATCGTCCTGCCGCCCGGCGCTCATGTCTGAAGGAATATTCCCGTCGCTGGCATGAATGATAAAAACCGTTTTCCACTCCAAACCTTTAGCCGAATGAATGGTACTAAGATTCAGCCAATCGTCGTCAATATCCGGTTTATCCGCATATTCTTCCGAAGAATGCGGCGGATCAAGCGCAAACTCTGCCAGCATTTCCCTGCGCCCGCGAAAACGATCCGCCACATCCTGAATCTGTTCCAGATCAGCCAAACGGGAATCTCCATCCAGCGGCCAATTCTCATGAAGTATCGGACGATAAAAAGTAATCGCTTCCTGAATCTGTTCCTTGAGAGATTTTCCTGATTTCAGAAGTCCCTTCAGCATTTGAACGGCTGGAAACCAGATCTTTTCCGTATTCCGAGGCGGAGTCCATGACGCCCAAACGTCAAAATTCCCACCGGCGTCGGAAAGAAGTTCCATCAGTTGACGGGCCTTTTTCGGGCCAATTCCTGGAAGCAACGTCAGAAAACGCATTCCCGACGGCAAATCCGCCGGATTTTCCACCAGGCGAAGAATCGTCATAAGATCCTTCACGTGAGCCGATTCCGTAAATTTCAAACCGCCGTATTTCACATAAGGAATCCGTCGTCGGGCCAATTCCGTCTCCAGACGAACGGAATGCGACGAAGAACGAAAGAGAACCGCCTGTTCCTTAAGAGGCGTCCCATTCTCGAAATGCTCTAAAATCAGATTTACGACGTACCGCGTCTGCGCGTCTTCATCCTCACAGCGGCAGAATACGGGTTTTGCTCCCGAAGAACGGGTTGAAAGCAAATTCTTTCGATAACGCTCGTGAAGCTGAGCAATAACCAGATTCGTCGCTTTCAGAATCGAATCGCTACTTCGATAATTCATCTCCAACGGAATAATCTTTGTTCCGGGAAACATTTCCGGCATATCCAGTATATTTCGAACCGTTGCCGAACGAAAAGAATAAATCGACTGCGCGTCATCGCCAACGACCGTTAACCCTTTTCCCGTCGGAGTCAACCCCTGGACTATCTCCGCCTGTATCCTGTTCGTATCCTGATATTCGTCAACCAGAATCCAGTCGAATCGCGAACGAATCCGCTCTCCAACCTCCGGATGTTTCATCAACGCCGACCAGTAGAGAAGCAAATCGTCATAGTCAAGTACGGCGTCTTCTACTTTCCGGCGCGTATAGGAATCAAAAATTTGCGCCAGTTCCGGTAAATACTCTTCAAGTTTCGGATAGTAATTCCCCAGAATTTCATAAAGAGGCTTTCGCGAATTCACACATCTTCCGTAAATCGAAACCAGCGTGTTCTTTTTGGGAAATCTTTTTTTATCCAGAGTCTGAATCGTATCCGTTCTAACCAAATTCATCAGATCTTCCTGATCCGCCCGATCCAGAATCGTGAAATTCTGCGGCAAACCGACGCTCTTTCCATAGATTCGCAAAAGGCGCGTTCCTACTGCGTGAAAGGTTCCGCCCCAAATCCCGGCCACGCGCACAGTCCGTTCCTTCGAAACCGTCTCCAGAAGATTTCCGGCCCTTTGCACTAATTCGTTCGCAGCTCGCCGAGTAAACGTCAAAAGGAGAATCCGCGACGGATCCGCTCCTTTTCGAACGAGATTCGCCACACGATACGCAAGCGTCGACGTTTTCCCCGTTCCGGCCCCGGCCACGACAAGAAGCGGCCCTTCGCCGTATTCTGCAACTTCCAATTGAGCCGCATTCAGATTTTTACTGATGAAATCAATCATTTTTTTATTTTTTGGGAGAAACCAGCGCCGACGCGGCCTTTTCCAATACCAGAACTCCAACCAAACCGGCTAAAAACGCGCAAAGAACGTAAACCTGCGTCTGCACGGGAACTTCCATAAATGAAATATTCTGAAAACTACTTTCCGAAATCTGTTTCTGAAATGGCCAAAGGCACCTGATCGAACCGGCCATAAATCCCGTAAGTACAGAAAGCGTGAGACGGTAGTGATTTTTCAACAAATATTTGAGCAGATGAGAAAAAGCTAAAAGCCCAACGACGCATCCGGAACCAAAAATAACGAGCGTTAATAAATCCTGAATCGTCGTCTGAAAACACGCCAGATTCTTCACCCGGGTAATGATCGGCTCATATTCGCCCAAAATCACCAGAATATACGAACCGCTGATTCCTGGAAGAATCATGGCGCAAATGGCAATCACGCCGCAACTGAAAATATAGAGCAGATCGCCGTCGCGCCCCATAAGAGGATTCATCGTCGTCACCCACCAGGCCAGAACCGCGCCAATAACCATTGCCGCCATGCTGATCGAATTCTTGTTTTGAATCTGCCGGTAAAGAATAATTACCGACGCAAGAATCATTCCCATGAACGCTCCAAACGTAATGGAACGATAGTCCGTTAAAAGCGTGTGCATGAATATTGAGGAACTGCCGAGTCCTACGAGTATTCCCAAAAGAAGCGTCGTCAGAAAACCTACGTCCGCATATTCTGAAGCCTGACGAAATTTACGAAAGGCTAAATACATTAGAAATTTCGCGTTAAAATGACTGATAGCTGTAACAAGCCGTTCGTAAATCCCGACTATCATAGCGACTGTTCCTCCCGAAACACCGGGTACGGAATCCGCAATACCCATCAGAATACCACGAACAAAAATAAAAAAACTTGAAAACATGGATACCTCTGTTAATCAATAAAGGGAAAAAGAATATTCCTTTCGGAAAAACTTCCGCAAGCGACGTTTCCGTTCTGTCCCAACGCTCCGTACGCCTCCTTTAATAAAAAAGACGGCCGTGTCCCGGTCTCCCGAAACTTAACGCCGTCTCTTTTATTTAACGTACTCCGCAAGATAAATTATTTCTCATTTCTGTCGCCCGCAGCATTTTTTAAATTTTTTGCCGCTCCCGCAGGGACACGGATCATTCGGTCCAATTTTCGGTTCCGTATTGCGAATCGGAGCCGTGACTTTCTGCGTCTGAGCCGATTCCGCCGCGCGTTGCTGCCGGGCAATCTCGCTTCCCGTATTCTTAGCTTCCGCATGATGCGCGGTCTGACGCGTCCAGGTTGAACCCACAAATCGCTCGTCAAGCTGCTCCATTCGGAAAACCAAATCCGTCACGCGCTCGCCAACCGATTTCCACATCGCGTCAAAAACCCGCATTCCTTCGCGTTTATACTCAACTTTCGGATCTACCTGCGCATAACCGCGAAGCCCAACGCTGGATTTAAGATGGTCCATCGTCAGAAGATGTTCCTTCCACGCGCTATCCAACATGGAGAGAACAAGCGAACGCTCCATCTTACGCATCTCCGGACGATAACGGTCGTCTATCGATTCCATCATCTTAATACGGAAGGACTCCTGAGATTTGTCTTTAAGTTCTTCCAGGTGCAATTCTACGTCCCAGCGACGAAAAACTTCTTCCTTCAGCGCGTTCAGATCGTCGTCTGTCAGCTTGAAATTCAAATTAGTCTGATGTTTCGCAATATAGTCGTCAACCCACGCCTGGACTTCGGCAACTATCTGTTTTTCCCGCTCAAAACTCTGACGGCTGAACTCCACCAGCTTTGCGTGAAATTGTTCGTAAGTCACTCGGCGAACAGATTCCGGATCCAACGTTCCTCCAAATCGCTCCGCTACCCACGGAATAATCCCGTCCAAATCATAATATCGGTATCCCTGCGCGTCGCGGCGCGAGAAATGATATTCGCCTGCCAGAACCGGAAATTCTATTTCTTTTTCGAAATACGCATTTTCAATTACATTAAACAGATCCGCCTTCAGAACGGACTGCGATTTTCCTTCAAGCTGTTCCGTAGGAACGAAAACTCCAAACTTTCCTTTGAGCCATGACTGAGCGGCCTTCAGGCCATACCCCTTTTCCAGTGCATAAGCCCCCTCGTCCAGCGAAATTTTCTGAACAAATTCACGAATCTTTTCAATCAGAAAACTATCCAGTTCATCTCGGTCAAGAGCCTTCAAATCACGATCGCGCACATTAATATTCCAACGCGTATTCACCGATTTCGCCAAAGCCGACCAATTCCATTCGCTTTCCGGAAGATCTTCCGAAACGTTCTCCTCGATCAAATCCAGAACTTCCGCTTCAACCATTCCAAGCGCTTCATTAATAGCTTCTTTCGAGGCTTCCTCAAAATTCATATTCTTGAAATGACGCGGAGTCAGTTCCGTTGAAAGCTGCTCGCCCGCCCATTTACAGAACGTTTCGGTTCCATAACTTGGATCAAGATAAACGGCCAGATGAGCTTCAAGCTGCTCTTTTACCATGTCAAAAATTAAACCGCGGCAATCTACGCCTTCCAGAATATTCTGTCGGTACCGATACGTCCGCTTCCTTTGCTCGTCCATGACTTCATCATAATCAAGCAAACTCTTTCGTATCTCAAAGTTCCGTTCTTCAACCTTCTTCTGAGCGCCTTCCACGCGCCGGGTTACCATCGGACTTTCAATCGCCTGACCGTTCTGCATTCCAAGCCATGTCAGAGCGTTTTTCACCCAATCTCCGGCAAAAATTCGCATCAGATCGTCTTCCAGCGACAGGAAAAAACGACTTGAGCCCGGATCGCCCTGACGTCCGCACCGCCCGCGTAATTGAAGGTCGATACGACGCGCCTCATGACGTTCCGTACCGATAACATAGAGTCCGCCCAACGAACGAACCTCTACGCCTTCCGCCTTCATATTCTCTTCACGCTCTATTTTCGCCGTCAATTCGTCCCATTCCGCCTTCGGAACTTCAAGACGAGTCGGATATTTATGCTGAAGAATACTCCACGCCATCGCGTCCGGATTACCGCCCAGAATAATATCCGTACCGCGTCCCGCCATGTTTGTAGCGATCGTAACCATTCCCTTACGGCCAGCCTGCGCGATGACTTCCGCTTCCTGTTTATGGTTTTTCGCATTCAATACGTTATGCTTGACTCCCATACGATCAAGCATATTCGAAATCTGCTCGCTTCGTTCGATTGAAGTCGTACCGACAAGGATTGGTCTTCCGCCGCGCTGAATACTGTAAATACGCTTGCGCGGAATCTTTTCCACCTTCTTCTCCGCGTCGCCTTTAAAAACGAAACCGACGTATTCCGGAGTCTCTTCCACGATATGCCCGCACCAGTCGCGATTGTCTTTGTCCGTCAATTCAATAACGTCCCAGCGATGAACCTTTTCAATCTCTTCCGCAACCGCATGGTACTTTTCTTTTTCCGTTCTGTAAATAAGATCCGGATAATTGATTCGCTGAAGCGGCTTATTCGGCGGAATGGCGACGACTTCCAGATTGTAAATTTTCCAGAATTCCTGCGCCTCCGTCATGGCGGTGCCGGTCATTCCGCAAATCTTCGGATAAAGTTTAAAGAAATTCTGGAGCGTAACCGTTGCCAGCGTCTGATTTTCCTGCTTAATCGCAACTCCTTCTTTCGCTTCAACCGCCTGGTGCAAACCATCCGACCAGTTTCGACCAGGCATCAAACGCCCGGTAAATTCATCCACTATGACCACTTCTCCGTCGTTGACGACATAGTTTACGTCCCGTTTATAGAGATGATGCGCTTTCAGCGCATTGTCTATCAGATGCGGCCACTCCATATTTCCCGCCGTATAGAAACACTCGACGCCGGCCAGTTTTTCCGCATTCCGAATTCCATCGTCCGTCAGATTCGTGGAATGTTCCTTTTCATTGACCTCAAAATCTATTCCCTTTTGAAGTTGACGCGCAATACGATCCGCCTCGCGGTACTTTTCGATATCGCCGTGCGCCGGTCCTGAAATAATGAGAGGCGTACGAGCTTCATCAATCAGAATATTGTCCACTTCGTCAATAATAGCAAAATTCAGCCTTCCCTGAGACTGCTGAACGTCCATAGGATAACGCCAGTCGTTCTTTGCCGCAGGACGCATATTATCGCGTAGATAATCAAACCCAAGTTCGTTATTCGTGCCATAAGTAATGTCGCACCGATACGCGGCCTGACGCTGATCGTTCGAAATGTTTGACTGAATGGAACCTACCGTCATTCCTAACGACATGTAAAGCTGCCCCATCCACTCCATATCGCGGCGCGCAAGATAATCGTTAACGGTAACGACGTGAACGCCCTTTCCTGAAATTGCGTTCAGATATGCGGGAAGAGTTGCGACCAGCGTCTTTCCTTCCCCCGTAATCATCTCGGCTATCGCCCCATTGTGAAGTACGGCTCCGCCGATAAGCTGCGCGTCGTAATGGCGCATTCCCAATACGCGTTTACCCGCCTCGCGACAAACGGCAAACGCTTCTACAAGAAGATCGTCCAACGTTTCGCCAGCCTCCAAACGCTTCCGAAATTTAAACGTTTGTTCTTTCAGCTCCGCGTCCGACATCGGAACATAACGGGATTCCAACTCGTTGATCGCCTGTATTTTCGGCTGAAGTTTCTTCAGATAACGAGCATTAGATGAACCAAAAATAGACGTAAGCCCGCGTTCCACCTTTTGACCAATTCCATTAAAAACATCGGTCGTTACGTCCCACATGCGTTCAATATTTAATGCCATCGCGCTTTGTCCTGTCGTTTTCCTGATTATTTTGAATAATTTTCGACGCCGTCGCCTAAAAAAACTGAATTGCCGTTCGAACCTTCCGCGAACCTGTAAAAACAACGGTCTACCGTTGCCTGAAACAGTTCTTTTAAGACGAAACCGTTATTTGTCAATTACGTTGTGCAAAACTATCCGCCGTCTCCCAAAGCGCTCGCCGCGCCCTTCTCAACAACATGTCGGCACAATATCTTAAAATATTACTTAACTATACCGAACTCTGCAATTTGGTCAAGTGGAATACGGCTAAAATTTTTGAATTTTAACGAAAAATTAGCAAAATTTTGAATGTAACGGATAAAAATCAGATACCCTCTCGCTCGTAAACCGCCAGATAAAAAACTCTGCAATATAAAAAAAAGTCAAAAGCTGACAAAACGTCCGCTTTTGACTTTCTGCGCACCGCAATATACGATACGTTTCATTTAGCAGCAGTTCTCATTTCACGTTTACGGTCGGAACAACCCAAACGCTCAACTCGGTTTCGTAGTCGGCAGAAAGATGAATCTTCACTTTGTAAAGACCCAGTTCCTGAAGCGTGCTGGAAAGACGAATCTGGTCTTCTGCCAGCGTAATATTCTGCTCTTTCAAAGCGGCGACAATCTCTGCCGCGCCGACGGAACCATAAAGACGGCCTTCGTCGTTGGCGTTGGCGGGAATCGAAACGCTTACGTTCTGAATAACGTCGTAAAGCGCTTTGTATTCCGCATTCTTCTGCTTGTAAATTTCAGCAAGAAGCGCCTTATGCTTCTCTACCATACGTCTGTGATGGTCGGTCGCAATAGTAGCCAATCCCTGCGGAATAAGGTAGTTATTCGCGTAACCAGGTTTCACTTCAACAACGTCGCCCTGTTTGCCAAGGTTATCGACAGACTGAATAAGAAGAAGCTGAATACCGCCGTTTTCGCCTTTAGGAAGGCGTTTCATTTTGAAGGAATTTCTCTTGATTTTTTTCTGTTTTTTAGTATTGGGCATGATTAATCCTTTCTATTTTCAAATCATTGGCGCTTTCTCGTTGCATAACGGAACCCCCCAAACGGTCCTGAACTGAAAAATTACGGCTCCGTATCCGCCGTTCTGGATTTTAAGATAATCCAAAAAAGTTCGCGTGAAAATTTACTATCAGTTTCAAGGAACTCAAACGATTCAGTTCGACGCTGTTTTGGAGTTAAACCAATGAAACAATTCGTCAACAGACGAATAAAACGCGCACTGCCGAAAGAGCCGATCTCTACAGGCTCTGCAGCGAGGTGTCCTTGCTTACGCAAGTTAGATGGATAAAACCACCAGCTTTTTGCCAACGTCTTCAAGTCCGAAAGGACTTCTGCGCCGCTGTCTTAAAGCAAAATAAAAAAACCGTCGTCTTCGGTCAAAAAAAACATGAAGACGTTCAACAAATAAAATTTGCCGAACTCAGAACGGAATATCGTCCACGGCTCCCATTCCGGAATCGCCTTGCGGAGCGATTCTCTGCGGAGGAACCTGAGAATAAGAAGAATCATAACTTCCGTACGCTTCCGACTCGTTGCGGGTTGAACGAGGAGACTGACCGCCGTTTCCTGCGGCGCGTCCGCTCAACATCTGCATTCTTTCGCCTACCACGCGGAGCTTGGAACGTTTTACGCCGTCCTGCTCCCACTGGTCCATCTTCAAACGGCCTTCAACCAGAATAGGCGCGCCCTTTGAAAGATATTGATTACAAACTTCCGCCTGTTTCGCCCAAAACGTAACGTCAATAAAAGTTGCTTCCTCGATCCACTCTCCATCCGGAGTTTTACGGCGATCATTGACTGCCAGACCAAGTTCACAGACTGGCATGCCCGACGGCGTGTAGCGCAAATCTGGGTCGCGAGTCAAATTACCTACGAGAATAACGCGGTTGAAACTGGCCATTTTAAAATCTCCTGATTAAAAAGGACGGATCATTGAAAATTATTCTTCATCTTCTTCATAATCTTCTTCGGAATTCTCTTCATCTTCTTCAAGATCGGGAAGCTGACGGTCTGCCATGGCGGCCGGTCCGGCTTCCGCGTGCTTGACGAGTTCGTCCACAATACGCGGATCAATTTTGATGAAAAGATTGCGAATATTCGCTTCATAAAGACTAAACTGACGATTCAGCTCGGCAAGCTGAAGACTGTCAAGACGGAAATACATCAGCCAATAAAGACCTTTGCGCTGTCCGTCAATCGGATAGGCAAGGCGGCGTTCTTCCCACTGACGGCTGACGAGAATTTCTCCTCCAGCGTCGGTAACGAGCTTGTTGACCTGAGCGGCAACACCTTCCGGATCACGGGCATAACGTCCGGAGTCCAGAATAAACATTCCTTCGTAAACGTTGAGAGCCAAAGTTACACTCCTGAATAAATGAAAAAAACTACTAACTACTAAATGATACAACCTGACAAACGCCTGATTGTTTTCAAATTTTCACATGCCGAACGATAAACTCCTAGTCAATAACGACTAATACGCGCGTTAATTAACGTTAAAACGCGTCATGCACCGTTCGACTCCGTCGCGAATCCACGATTCTACGGCGTCCGCCGCTCGCTGAACCGCAACGTCAATCAATTCCCGATCTTTTTTATCGAACTTCGCAAGGACATAATCCGCCATATCCCAACCGACCGGTTTTTCACCAACGCCGACGCGGAGGCGGGCGACGTTTTCAGTTCCAAGAGCGCGAATGCAATCCGCCAGTCCCTTCTGACCGCCCGCCGAACCTTGCGTTCGAATGCGGAGATTTCCAACGGGAAGATGAACGTCGTCGCAAATAATGAGAACGTCGTTCACATTTATCTTAAAAAAATCCATTGTCGGACGGACGCTCTGACCGCTTAGATTCATGTAGGTAACGGGACTGAGAAAAAGAACCTTCGTCCCGCCGATACTGCCCTCCATTATCTCGCCTTGAAATCGGTTTTTAACCCGACCGGAGCCAAATCGTTTCGCCAGTTCCGCCAAAACCTCATATCCCATATTATGGCGCGTTCCGACGTATTTTGCACCCGGATTTCCAAGTCCTACTACCAGCTTCATACGAGGAACCTGTTCTTTCAGCGAGGCAAGGAGCCCGGCTGTCTCTTTACGTGAAGTCAATATCCTGTCCACAATCTCCGCCTTCGGACAGGAATCTTTAAATTCGCGGTCAAAAACTTTATCGGCAGGATGAGAATCCCGTTTTGATTCTTCCTTCCAGACGTCCGATTCTGATGAAAAAATCCGATCTGCAGCCTGTTCGTAATCGGTCGGCGCAACTTTTTTCGAAAATAAAAATTTAAGAAGCGCGCCAAGTTTCATCCAAACACCTTTAATCGTCAACTCTACCCGCTAACGAGCAAACCGGAGGCCCCGCCCGCCGAAACGCGCCGAATATCGCCGCGTCAAACCCAGGACGATCAGGCTTCTTCTTCGTCCGCTTTCTTACGAGCGATAACTTCCGGTTCGCTACCATCGACAACGCCGGAGGTCATATCGACTTCTTCCTGTTTTGCGACGCAGGCCACCATAACGGCGTCCGCGGCCAAGTCGGCGGTAACGCCTTCCGGCAACGCGATATCGGCGACCGTAATCTGCTGGCCAAGACCAAGATTCGAAATATTAATAACGATATTTTCGGGCATATTCAAGGCGCTGCATTCCACTTCAATTTCATGGATAAGCGTTTCAACGACGCCGCCCTCGCGCAGACCAACCGCGTCGCCTTTCAGAACGACCGGAACGGTTGCTTTAACGGTTTCATTCGCATTAATACGGGCAAAATCAACATGAAGAATTTCATTACCCCAAACGTTCCACTGCACCTCTTTAATAAGAGCTTCATCCGAGCAGGATCCAGCGAGCTGAACAATCTGATGACCATGG
>CAZWOV010000061.1:0-11236 GCA_964635645.1 uncultured Planctomycetaceae bacterium
TAGAGAAATTTAAATCTTGAGGACTCTTGACAAAGAACGGCGCGTAATGTAAGATAGGACGTAACGAGTAAGACGTAACGAGTCGGTTTATCCGGCGTTTGCGTCGATTCAGGGACGTCTGCAATTCAGGAGTGAAAAAATGAAAAAGTTGTTTGGGACATTACTGCTTTTCGGGCTGCTTAACGTTTGCGTATTGTCGAACGTATTTGGATTTGAGAAATTTAACGTCTGGCCGGACACTCCGCCCCAATGGGAGGAAGGTCAGGCAATTCCGGTTCTTGAACGATGGGAGCCTGCAAACAAAACGACGGACGCATGTCTGATAATCGCGCCCGGCGGCGCGTACGTCGGCGTCGCATACGATTACGAAGGAGTTCCGGCCCGCGACTATTTTCTGGAGAAGGGAATAACGGTCGTCATGCTCCGTTATCGAACGCCGCGTCCCAAAGCAATGCCGAAGCATCAGTCCGCATGGCAGGACGCGCAGCGCGCCGTTCGTTTTGTCCGCGCTCATGCGCAGGAATGGGGAATTAATCCGGAAAAAATTGGTTTCATGGGTTTTTCCGCCGGCGGACATCTTACGCTTATGACGGCTACGACGAGTCAAACGCCCGCGTATGAAGCGATTGACGAACTTGATAAAACGCCGTGTCACGTTAATTTTGCCGTCCCGATTTATCCCGCTTACGTCCTTAAGGACGGAGCGGACGGAACCAATACGGGCAAAGGAAACAATTCAGAATTTGTCGCGGATTTCGCGTTTGATTCCCGGACGCCCGTCATGTGTCTCATTCACGGCGACGGCGACGGATATTCGCCGATGGGTTCCGTCGCGGTATATCATAAACTGCGCACGATGAATATTCCGGCGGAAATTCACGTCTTCGCGTTAGCGAATCACGCGTTTCGCAACTGCAAACCGGAGGATCCCATGATGTTCTGGAAAGATCGCGTTTACGCGTGGATGAAGGTTATGAAAATAGTGGAATGACTCCGCGGCGCGGCGAATGTTGATGGGCTCTGAAAAGGGAGCGGACGTTGCGGAAAACCGGTCCGTTCCCCCGCTCTTTTTTTGTTCTTTTTTGTTCTTTTTTGTTCTAATAATGAGCAGATTCAGTAGGTCAGTTTTGTCGTATTGGTTCGTTCCGGGCTTGGATTCATGAAACAATGAGGTCTTGCGCCGTGAATTTCCGGTCCGAGATTGGGATCGGGATAAGGGTCGAAACGCGCCGCGCGCCGCGCCTGAATATTTTGGGGAGCAGGTTCCAGCGAGGGGTGGCCGAATTGCCGATTTCCGGAGCAACCGGCGAGGAAGAGGACGGTTCCGGCGAAAAGGAACAGCGCGCCGAATGTTTCAGGTAAAGAGGCGCGGTTCAGTCGAAATTCCAAGACATTTACGTGTGGAGAACTTACGTTCGGCAGAAACGGATAAAATTTCATGATTCAGGTTCTCCTTCGGGTAAACTTGCGTCCAGAACAATGGCGAACGCGCTGTTTAACTCTGTTTTTCCGAGCGAGGCTGGTAGAATGACGGAATCGCCCCGGCGCAGTTGTTCTTCCAGTCCTTCAACTTTCAGCGTTCCGTTGATTACCGTCAGGACGTGACATGATTTGGAAACGTCAAGAGAACGTTTTTGAGGATTTGAGTTTCCAAACGTCAGGCGTTGCAGACAGAACGCATGACATTTAACAAGCGACTCCCTTCCCTCTTCAAGCACGAGCGGTTGGACGGGGTCGGAATTCCAGTGTTCGGGTTTAAGCGTTTCGAGGGCCTGTTGAACATGAAGCGTCCGTTGCTTGCCCGCGTTATCTCTTCGATTCCAATCGTAAAGTCGGAAGGTTAAGTCGCTGCACTGTTGAATTTCATAGAGAAAAGTTCCGGCTCCGAGAGAATGGACGGTACCGGCCGGAAGAAAATAGCACTCGCCGCAAACGGGTTCGCGCTTGAACAGAATGGATTCCAATTCGTCTTTTTTGAGCGCGTCCGCAACTTCTTTGCGCGTGACCGGGCGTTGGAATCCAAGAGTGAGACGACTCCCGGGAGTCGTCTGAAGGACGACCCACGCTTCCGATTTCGCGGAATCCCGCAGGTTGTTTTCCTTTACGTATTCCTCGTTGGGATGGACCTGAACGGAGAGCTGGCTGTTGGCGTCGAGGAATTTGACCATAAGCGGAAACCGGTCCCAATCAGTGTTTGCCCAAGGTCCCATGAGTTCAGTACGGTAATTTTCGAAAATATCCTGAATGGATTGCCCGGCAAGGGGTCCGTTCTGAACAAGATTTACTCCTCTGGGGTGGCCTGAAACGTCCCATGATTCGGCAAAAAAATCTCCTTCAGGCAAATTTCTGCCTAAGAAGGTTTCAAGTCTTCGTCCGCCCCAGATTGCGGTTTGGTAAATGGGCGTCATTCGCAACGGATACAACATGAAAAACAACTAAATTCTTTCCGAAAGAAACGATTCTTCTGCGGATTTCATAAATTGAAACAAGTTCTCAAAAAATAAAAAGTTAATATGTCGTTTTCCATTCAAATTAGTTGGAAAACGTTTTAACTTACGCAAAGCCGCTGAAAAACAGACAATCTGATTTCAACATGATATGGATTTATCAACTATAGCGTTTTTTTTTATCCGGCGCTAGGGCAGTTTTTGAGAATTTGTAGAAATATGTCGAATTTTTATGGAAAATATTTACCCAAATACGCGGCGCCCCCACTTGATTGGTCGCGAGCTTTCGGGTATAATATGTCAGAATTTTTTACATTGAGATTTAATTATCGAGCACAGGAGGCTTTAATGAGCGAATCCAACGGGAAAGAAGAAGCGATCGAAGTGACTGGCGTCGTCCGTGAAGCCGTCCGCGGCGCGTTTCGCGTTCAACTTGAAAATAGCGAACATATCGTTTTGTGCCATCTTGGCGGGAAAATGCGTAAAAACTATATTCGCGTTGTTCCGGGCGATAAAGTTGTTGTGGAAGTCAGTCCGTACGATTTTACGAAAGGTCGTATTACCTATCGCGACCGCGGTTGAGAGAAAATGCTGTTATGCGTTGTGAAAACAGGTTGCGGCAGTTTCAAGAGAAAATTTGGCGGGCGTTTGCGGCGAGATTATAGAAATTGCGGTAATTTTGGGGCGTTTCGTAATTCGTAAATAGAATAAACAAAAGACCGCGCGGCATTGGAATTTGCCGTACGGTCTTTTATTAGATAAAAAGATAATCTTTGCGGTAATATCTTTTGATTTTTTGACGGGACTTGCCGTCAAGGTCTTTTTTCAGAAGGAACGGCGCATTCTTGACTCCCTGCTCCGACGCGAACGGACGCGCAGACGATTCTTGAAAGCGCCAGTAAGATTATTTCTCCATGTTCTCGTATTTAACGCGCCAGAATTGAGGGCGGTATTCGGCTGGAGCGCGCGGCAGGGTTCCGAGACGATTCAGATTGTACGAAAAGACGAGATACTCGTTGGATGAAAGGGCTGGATGCGCTTTTGCATTATACGCAAAAATTCTGTTTTGACATTCCGGTGCGCGGCAAATGATTTTTGGGGCGCTGAAAGGTCCCGTCGGAGAGGACGCGACGCGGTATTCGACGACGGGAGAGATTCCGCCGCGGGTATTCAGAAGAAGAAAAGCGTCTTTTTGAGGACCCGCGGGCAGTCGCGAGACGGAAAATTCCGCCGAAATGTTTTTTACCAGCGGGTAGCTTTGGCGCAGATCGGTATTCCAGTTTTTACCGTCCCAGAAACGCCATGCGGAGAAATTGGTCAATTGGTTTGGTTTGACGCGGGCGGCGACGA
This sequence comes from uncultured Planctomycetaceae bacterium, assembly GCA_964635645.1. GTDB lineage: Bacteria > Planctomycetota > Planctomycetia > Pirellulales > Thermoguttaceae > RGIG3701. The sequence continues at coordinate 3,798 of CAZWOV010000061.1, forward strand.
GGTCTTTACGGCTGAATTCATATTTTTGGTCAACGTATCCAAAAATATAAAGAAATCCATCGTTGGCGTCTTCAAGAATCGCCGCTCCCAGAACGAAATCCTGAGAAGGGGTTCGGCGTAGAATCGGGATATCTGGAATAATTACGGGGTTTTGGAAGTCGGGCGTTCCGTCTGGCAGGAAACTCAGAATAACCCAATCCATGCGCAACGGTTTCCAGTCGTTGGCGTCGGGAATAAAAGCGGAAAAATGAAGTTTTCCATCCAGGAACAAAGCGTCCTGGAGCCAGTAGCGGTCGGGGAGGAGGTTTTGTCCTTTTGGGGGGATGAAATAGCGGTACTGACCGTCGGGAGAACGCATCCAGAAGGAATGATTGACCATGTGTGCGTCAAGAAATTCCCGTCCTTCATTTTGCGTTGTTCCGCAGATAGTGTCGCTGAACAGAAAGTAAATGTTTTTCTTCTGGGGTTCAAGTACGGAATAAACGCCGTCGGCCGCCAGCCATCCGTCGTTCGGATAGACGATTTCGCAGCGTACCGGAACCGACGCGGAAGAGACGGCGTTCAACAGGACGAAGATTGAAATAAAAAATCCTTGAAGGCAACGAAGTTTCATGACGGCGAATGTTGACGTAAACGGGGCGAAGGCAGGGGCGGTTCATTGTCCCAGGAAGAGCCATGGATGAGTCCATGGATTCCATGTCGGAAACGAGACGGAAACCGCAGAAAAAAGAAGGCAGAGAAGCGCCGCTTTCCAAAGCAGGGGGCGGTTTTCGATTTTTTCCAACGCCGTCGGCATAGCGGCGATCCAAAGAGGGATGAGCCAGAATGTCCAGCGTAGTCCGCACGTATTTCCTCCATAGTTTCGGTCGCCCAGGGGCCGCATGATATAGAACGCGACGACCAACGCCGTCAGGCTGAGAACCATGAAACCGAAGAGCCGCAGTTTTTGATCGTCCGAGCGAAACATGAAATACGCTCCGGCAATAGCAAAGAGCCAGACGGGAGTAAGAGAGAAAATTCCATGATGACCGAACAGTACATGGAAAGCGTATTTGGCGCGGCTTGGTTCTCCAACGTCAAGTCCTTTGGGATTTTGCCAGTAACTTTCGACGGTTTTTCCGCTTGACGTTTCGTAGACGTATTCGTACCAGTTGTCGCCGTCTTTTCTATGCATATACGGCGGTCGGAAGGAATTGTGGGCAATGTAGTTTGTGCCCAGAATGGGAGTCAGGACAACCAGAACGCCAAAGGTCCAGAGCAGAATGTGCCGGACGGAATTTTGAAAATCGCTTTTCCATGGCAGGTAAATGACTAAAAGGAGAAAAATGGCCGCGAAAAGGCTTAACGACGGCAGTTCGTTGACGACGAAAAACATACTGAGAATTCCTATCAGAAACGAGTATTTATGACGGAAATTTCCAGAAAGAATCATTTTCATGGCGAGATAAAGCGCGGCGGCGGCGCATGCGGCGGCCGGGAGGTGATTATTCAGCGTGACGCAGAACGTGGAAAGAAAGGTTGCGAAGCACGCGACGGCTACGGCGAAGAGTTTGGAAAGGTCGGATTTTCCGAAAAGCTCCGCTAATTTTGCGGAACTCCAGAGAAAAAGCAACATGAACGGGAGATTGACGCAGATCAGAATCGTAATGCAGACCGGATAGAGATTTTCGGCAAAGGAAAGCCCAAAAACGTTCAATAAAATCCAGTAAATTCCGGCCATCATGGTTGGAAGAAGAGGCGGTTTGCTTGAATAGTAATGTCCGTCGTGTTTTACCATGTCGATCGTGTCCCAGCCACGCAGAAGACGAACTTTGTCGATTGCGTAGGGAGCTCCGGGGACGCGCATTTCCGGTTCTACCAGCGCGCGGATTGTGCACCATCTGCTTCGGTCGTTGGCGCTGAAAAAAGGAACGCAGAGCATGGCGTTTTCTTTCAGTTTTATTTCCGTTTTGGCTATTTCATCGGTAATAGCCTGCGGCGATTCGCCAAGTTGTTTGAGACGTTCCTCTTTTTCTGCGAGTTGTTTCGGAATTTGATTCAGACGGTATTTTTGGAGATCCTGTTTGTTGACGGAGTCTACGGCCAGAATTCTTCCAAGGATAAGTCCCAGGGAGAGGATAATCATTACGGCGTAAACGCTTTTTCGGAGGGAGACGTCCATAAAAAACTTTCTGTTTAAAAAATAAATCGCAGGAAACAAAACGCTATTAATTTTTCGGCATGAGATAGAAAGAACTTGATTATTAAGAGTTTCAAATGGAGAAATCGCATAATAGAGACGATTTAAGAAAAAGGAAATCGGTCGGCTGAATCTTTGGGAGAACCAAACAATCGCGATGTTTGAGAGTCCGAACATTCAAATCCCAAAGTCCGGCTTCCCCTTGACTTTTCCAGAAGTCGTGATAAAATAAATTTATTTCCCGGCAACTTTGGCGTTTCTCCGGAAGAGCGGAGAAAAGGGAATATGAAAATCGAAAAAAGGAAAGGCGAGGTCTACTATTATGGATACGACGGTTTGGAATGAGGCCGTTCCGCGCGTAGAGCTTGACGCGCGGCGCGAGCGTTTTCTGAATAAAATGAACGAACTGGCCGCGGGCTGGGATACCGTGATTCTGGTCGGTCGGGTGAATCAGCTTTATTTTGCAGGAACGATGCAGGACGGCGTCGTTACGTTCCAGAAGGACGGCAGTCGAAAATTGTTTGTGCGGCGCAGTTTTGAACGGGCGCGCGACGAATCGGCGTTGCCTCAGGATGAGATTTTGCCGATGAGCAGCTTTCGGAATATCGCGGCTTCGTTGGGAGAGGAACTCGGGGAAACGTATGTTGAGAAAGACGTTCTTACGGTTTCCATGCTGGAGATGATGGAGCGGTATCTGAAGATTCGTTCGCTGAAATCTGTCGAGCCGGTTGTTTCGCGCGTTCGCGCCGTCAAATCTCCCTGGGAAATGAAATGGTTGGAGCTGGCGGGACGTCAGCATCATCTTTTCATGACGGAAGTTTTGCCGACGTATTTCCAGGAGGGAATGAGCGAGTGCGATTTTGCGGGCGAGGTTTACCGCGGAGCTCTTCAATTGGGATATCAGGGAGTGACTCGATTTGGAATGTTTCAGTGCGAAGTCGCTTATGGACAGTACGGGTTTGGGGAAAGTTCGCTTTATCCGACAAATTTCAACGGTCCGGGCGGTTCCCGCGGAATGTCTGCCGCCAGTCCGTTCACCGGTTCGCGAGAGATTAAACTTGAGGGAGGAACGAGCGTTTTTGCCGATATGTCGTTTGCCGTTAACGGATACCATACGGACAAAACGCAGGTCTTTTTCTTTCATGGAAGCCGTCCGGAGGCCCGGATACCGGAAGAAGCGCTTGAAGCTCACGAGCAGTGCCGCGAGTTGGAGTTGGCTATTGCCGACCGACTTCGGCCCGGCGCGGTTCCCGGAGAAATTTACGCGGACGTCATGGAGTCGCTTCCGAAAGATTTCCTTGTGAATTTTCAGGGGTTTGGTCCGCGAAGCGTCAAATTCCTTGGCCACAGTATCGGACTTCAGGTTGACGAATATCCTGTTATTGCGCGTGGATTCAGCGAACCGCTCGAAGAGAACGTGCTGTTTGCGGTTGAACCGAAAAAAGGAATTGCCGGTTACGGGACGGTTGGCGTTGAAGATACGTTTGTCGTTACGCCAAACGGCGGGCGAAGCCTGACGGGAGACGCGAAAGGGATTCTGGAATTTTAAAGAACCGATTGCGATTTCAGGTTTTCCCGACTTGCCGTGAATTTCAAGTTTTCCCGAATCATCGCGATTCATTAGGTTTTCCCGACTTGCCGCGATTCGTCAGGGATCGTTCAGATTCCCGCTCTGAAATCCTGCCAGATCGATGCAGACGCGGGAAAATCCGAGTTGATGGAAAACGTTAAGCAGCGCGTTTCGAACTTCAGGGCGGATAAGGACGCCGAGTTTTTCCGGATCTGTTTCGATTCGGGCTATTTCTTTTTCGTGGACGCGGACGCGAAGTGGAGTAAGCCCTAATTCGGCGAGATACTTTTCTGCCAGTTCTACGCGCCGAAGACGTTCCGGCGTGATTTCAACGCCGTACGCGATTCTGCTTGCCAGGCATGGCGTCGACGGTTTTTCTGCCGCGGATATTCCCCATTCGCGGGCTAATTGGCGTATTTCCGCTTTCGTCAATCCCGCTTCGCATAAAGGGCTTCGGACATGCCATTCCAGAACCGCTTGGAATCCGGGACGAAAATCGCGCGTGTCGTCTGCGTTCGAACCTTCAACAAGCTGGGTAAAGCCGCGTTTTTCCGCTTCTTCGCGGAGTCGTCCTAAAATGTGCCGTTTGCAGAAGTAGCAACGTTCGCGCGGATTCGTGCGGTATTCGGGAAGATCCAGTTCCTGCGTCGGTATAAAAATATGCGGGACGCCGATTTCCAGCGCCAGGCGTTTTATCTCTTTTACTTCTGATTCGGGCGTCGACTCGCTTTGGGCCGTAAGGGCGAGAATTTCTTTGCCGCGCGTTGCGCCTGATTCTTTCAGCGCCCGCGCCAGCACGCAACTATCCACGCCGCCGGAGAAGGCGACTGCGCATAAACCGGATTCGCCGATCTGCGCAAGGATTGAGAAAAGTTTTTCCTTTTTACTTTTCATAACGTTTATCGAAGCTGTTTTAAAAGTTTTGCGCCATACTGCAAAACCAGATGTTTGGGGATTTTTTTTAGATTTTCGTCAAATTGCCGGAGAAACTTGTTTTTTCTCGAAAAAAACCGAAAATATCCAAACTGGTCTGGACGTTTCTCTTGATTTCAGTTAGAATAAACGGACTTGGAGGCTTACGCTTGTTCCCGGATTGTTTTCGTCCATAGGATTTTTATGTCGTTCGAACCCGTTTCAGAAATTGCATTTGCTTCAGTTTTCCGTATATTGTGGAAGAACATGTTGTTGCCCGTCGCCTTGATAGCGGCGATTGGGATTATTCTCGTGCCGGCGTCTCCGTTAGCGATGGATCTTTTGCTTTCCTTCAATCTGGCTCTTTCCGTCACGATTCTCATGGCCGCGATCTTTATTCGCAAACCGCTTGATTTCAGTTCTTTTCCTACGGTTCTTTTGACAGTCGTCATGTTCCGTCTTGCGTTGAACATAGCGACGACGCGAATGATTCTTACCCATGCGGAAGACAAGGGTACGGACGCCGCGGGTCAAGTGATTAAGGCGTTCAGCGGATTTGTGACTTCAGGAAATCTTGTCGTTGGAATTATTATTTTTCTTATTATTCTCATCATTCAATTTGTCGTCATAACGAAAGGGGCGAGTCGAATCAGCGAAGTGAGTGCGCGTTTTACCCTTGACGGTCTTCCCGGAAAGCAACAGGCGATAGACGCGGAACTCCAATCGGGGGCCATCACGAAGGACGAAGCTCAGAAGAGGCGCCTTGCGCTTGGCGACGAGGTTGATTTTTACGGCGCAATGGACGGCGCCAGCAAATTTGTTCGTGGCGACGCTATCGCAGGTTTGGCCGTTACGTTTGTCAATATTCTGGGAGGGTTGGCGATTGGACTGACTCAGGGAAACCATTCGTTGGCCGAAACGATAGACATTTATTCCCGTTTGACAATTGGCGACGGGCTTGTGAGTCAGCTCCCCGCGTTTCTTGTTGCGATAGGGGCCGCTCTGCTGGTTACTCGGAGTAATCGAGAGAAAAAACTTGCGGAGGACGTTCAGCGTCAACTTTTTTCCAGTCCGATTGTTCTGGGGATTACGGGAACGGTTCTTGTTCTGCTGGCGTTTACTCCGTTGCCGAAACTTCCGCTGATGATTCTGGGAGGCGGATGCGGAACGCTTGCGCTTATGTTGCGGTATGACGCGCGAAAAGCGGAAAAGGAAGCGGAAAAAAAGGCTGAAGACGACGAAAGAATTCGTCTCGAAAAAGAATCTCGGCAGGCCGCGGAAGTTCGAATTGGCGAAGCGATTCAGCAGGAAGCGATTGAACTTGAGATAGGGGCGGAGTTGGTTTCCTGGACTCGAGAAGACGGAGAATTCGATTTGCCTGGAAGTATTCGGGAACTGCGTCGCCGTCTGGCTCGTGAATATGGCTTTCTCATGCCCTCCGTAAGAATTTGTTCAGGAAATGGGAACGCATGCGGGAGTTTCGGAACTTGGGAAAACAGAGGCGGTTTGATAGACGGCGCGGCTTATCGAATCCGAATTCACGGAAGTATGGTAGCGGAACATGTTTTGTATCCGGAAAATCTTCTGGCGGTTGAGGGCGTCTATGCGCTGGGAGGATTAAAGGGACTTCAAACGGTTGAACCGATTCGGCAATTGCCGGCCGTCTGGATTGCTCCGGAAGATAAAGAAGAAGCGGAGGAATCGGGGTATGACGTTTTTACGTCGGGAAAGTTCCTCATTGAACATCTCGGAGAGTTGGTTCTTCAATTTGCGTCGGAACTTTTGACTCACGAAGACGTTCAAAATCTGATCAGCGAATTTGCTAAAACAGCTCCGGCGACCGTCCGCGACGTTGTTCCGAAACTTCTTTCTATTCAGGAAATTCAGCATGTTCTTCAGCGTTTGTTGGCTGAACGGATTCCTATCCGGAATATCGGTTTGATTCTTGAAACGCTTGGCGAAGCCGCCGGGCATACGCATCATACGGTGGAACTGACGGAATCTGTTCGTATGGCTCTTGGCCGCCTGACGACTTCACAGTATCTGGCCGCCGATGGAATTCTTCATGTCCTGACGCTTTCGCCGTCTCTTGAGACTCAGATTGCGGAAAATTTTGAACTGACGGAAGATGGCATTTCCGTTTTTCCCGATCCTGTGGAATTAGAGCGTTTAACCAGAAGTCTCGCGCATCATGCTCAACGTCTGCAAATGCTTGGAATTTCGCCGGTTCTGCTGGTTTCTCCTCAAATTCGTCCGGCTCTTCGGGAAATGATTGGCTGCATGAAGCCGATGTTGCCCGTATTGTCTATTGCGGAAGTACCCAAAACGACGCGGACCAAACAGGAAGAGAGTCTTTAGCGTTTGAAACCAGAAAACGAATGGATCGCGGAAATTTTATTTTAAGTCTGCTCCGGATAAAAATCCCTTCTTCCGCTTTATCCGGGAACGTTTTGCCGCCGGAGGCGTTCTTAAAAAAAGACTAATTTAATTACTTTTTGTCGTTCTCATATTGACGTCGGGAACATGCGGACGCGCTTCAAAATCTTCTTTTGAATCGACGGTCAACGGAATGTCTTTTGCGCAAAGATTCCACGAACGCATTTTTTCCAGGCGTTCGTGGTACGTCATGTCTAAAAGCAGAGGAGTAACGACGACTTTTCCCGCTCCAAGTCCATTCATGTCGGTGGGACATTCAGGACGACGGTCTCGCGGATTGGGAACCAGCCAGTAACACAAACGTCCGAAAGAATCGCTTTGCCGGTTCATTTTCGTAGCGTA
>CAZWOV010000062.1:0-11133 GCA_964635645.1 uncultured Planctomycetaceae bacterium
GGATAGTTACGCAATACCTGTCCATTCCATCCCGCTCTCTCCGCCGCGGTTCCCAACCGCGGATCGGGAAGCAGGGTTGCGGCTGAAATAACTCCGCCGACCTGTTTTCATCCGAAACGGACGTTCTTTCCGTATTGAAGAACAGTTTGTGTTTTACATATGGCGGAGGCGCATCCGGAGTTCCGATTCGTTTGTCAACCAAAGATTCCCGAATTGCCTCGACAGCCTCCTGAACCAGCAGAAGCCGCCCCTTGAAGTTCTCCTCGACTTTCTCATTATCAAAACGAATCAGCACTTCCATGGGAACAAGCGGTCCGAGATTTTCCTCAAGCCATGTGTAGTCGCGGATAATCGTCGTATCGGATTTGAAAAAATTCATCAGCTTGACCGACGGCAACAGGCGCGGCAAACCCGCGAATCCCATAAACATAACGACCGTACAGAAGGTCAGCACAATATACGGATGCCAGATAATAAAATGCCCTATTTTCTGCCATTGCGCCCCAATCACGTTTTTTCTTTCAACGACTTCGCCCTGAGCCGCTATTTTCGCCATCTTTTCCGCAAATCGATGCGACGGGAAAAGCTGAAGACACGCGGGCAAATACAGGAAAATAAAGAAAAGCGAAATGATGACGCCAATTCCTGAATAAAGTCCAAAGTTCCAAATGGGCAGCAGGTTACTGGTCATCAGAGAAAAAAGTCCCAGAGCCGTCGTTACCGCGGAAACCAGCACCGGCACAAACGCCAGTTTAACGGCATATTCAACGGCGCCATGAACTCCGCCGACTTCTTCAAGCGCGTCGTGATAGTAGTTGATAAAGTGAATGGAGCTTGACATTGTCAGCACGTAAACCAACGGCGGCATGGAAAGCATGATCGCATCCGTCGACGCCCCTGTAAAATTCACAACGGAAAGAGCGAACCCTGTCGCAAACAGCGCGGACGCAAAAACCATCAGAACCAGACGCAGACTTCGCAGACAAAGACTGGCTATGACAAATCCAACAACGGCGGCCATCCACGCAAGACGCATCAGCGTCCGGTTTCCCTCCACGTCAATCGACACGTTGTCAACCGGAGGACCTCCTAAATGAAGCTGCGACGGCTGAAGCCCCGACAATACAATCAGATCTTCCGGCGGTATGGATTCGCGCTGCAGTTCATCCTCCGTTGGTTTATCTGGTACCGCAAGTCTAATAATACGTTCCTGGAAGACCTGCGGTTCTTCCGCGCGTACTTTCCCCTTCTGCAGATTCTGAATCGCCTCCGCCGCCTCGATCTGTTCCGGCGTCAATTTACGGCGATTAAATACAAATTCTTTACGCGCCAGTCGGTAAATTTCCCCGACCGAGCCTTTCATATTCTCGCTTTCACTGCCCGGACGCATATTAATGAGAAAGGACGTTTTCTTCCCATCCATCCCAATCAAGGAACCTTTCAAGCGATCAATGGCTTCTTCATACTTCAGCGAACTCCCTTCCGACAACATTTTAGCCAGATCCGTTCCAGAGGCGCACCCCTCAAAGAAACGCAGGTTAAAATCTTCGTCGATCACTTCTCCTTTCGCGTCCCGGCGCGGCATAAGACGCGTCTTCATTACGTCTATACGCGGGTCGTACAAGGAACAACCCTCCCAGCTCATCAAAATGAACTGCTCGTTTGGAAAGTTCTGCTGAAACCATGTGTGAAGGGAAGATTCGGGGGTCCCGTCCGGAAGCCATTCTTTCATACTATTCCGGACGTTTTCCAACGTCCTCTTTACTCCAACCGCCATAATTGGAAGAGTAAACGAAAGAAGAACCAGAATGAGCAGCGCATACTTTTCAAAAAATGTTTTCTTCATACCGTTTCCGACTAGGAAAAAAATCGACATGAATTTCTCCGTAACGCTCCTTCGATAACGCTACAAAAAATTCACGTTTAAAAAGGTTTTCAAACTGCGCAAGCCATACTCTGCGCAATCCACAAAAACCACATTTTCATCATCTTCTTAAATATAGCATTTTTTCACCTTTCCGTCCATTGAAAAAATGCTTTTTTCTGCCGTTTTTCTCAATTTTCAGGCAATTTAACAAAAAACAAATAAACCGTTTAACAGTAAATTTTACCTATTTCTTTTATCTTTGCAATTGAAAAAATTTAACAATAAAATTAAGTACAGAAAATAGAAAAGAACCGCAATTTCAGTAAAATTATCACATCAGAAGAAAGAGGGAAACGGCTTAAAATAGAAAAACCGTTTCCCTCTCGTCTATGACAATATTGTGGAAAAATCGTAAAATTCAGGTCTTCATTTACATCGGACCGCCAACGGCAATTTCCGGAGCAACGTCGGCGTATTTCTCAAAATTAGCCTTAAACGCCGCGGCCAATTTGTTAGCCGTTTCGTCATACTTCGCCTTATCAATCCAGCATTCGCGCGGAATGAGCACGTCTTCCGGAACTCCCGGACAGACGGTCGGAACATAAAGCCCAAAAACCGGATCCTGATACAACGGCGATTTAGCCAGTTCGCCGGAATGAATCGCATCAATAATCGCCCGCGTGTGTTTGATGGACATACGCTTTCCAACGCCGTATCCGCCTCCGGCCCAACCGGTATTGACCAGCCATGCATTGGAACCGTACGTCTTCATGCGGTCCGCCAGCAATTCTGCGTATTTCGTAGGATGCCAGACCAGAAACGCAGCGCCGTAGCACGCGGAAAAATCAGGCTGCGGCTCTTTAATACCAACTTCCGTACCGGCAACTTTCGCAGTGTATCCGCTAAGATAATGATACATAGCCTGTTCCGGCGTAAGCTTACTGACTGGCGGAAGAACGCCGAAAGCGTCGCAGGTAAGAAGAATAATATTTTTCGGATGTCCGCCGACCGCCGGAATTTTCGTATCAGGAATGAAATCAAGCGGATACGCCGCGCGGGTATTTTCCGTAAATGATTTATCCGCATAATCGACTTCCCGCGTTTCCGGATCTGCCACGACGTTTTCCAGAACCGTTCCAAATTTAATTGCATTGAAAATTTCCGGTTCGCTTTCTTTCGAAAGATTTATGCACTTCGCGTAACAGCCGCCTTCAATATTGAAAACGCCGTCTTCCGTCCAGCAATGCTCGTCGTCGCCAATAAGTCTGCGGTTCGCCTCGGTGGAAAGAGTGGTTTTTCCCGTTCCGGAAAGTCCAAAGAAAAGCGAGACGTCCCCGTCCAAACCTTCGTTGGCGGAGCAGTGCATGGAAAGCACATTCTGCTTCGGCATCAGGTAATTCATAATCGTGAAAACGCCTTTTTTCATTTCACCGGCATACTGAGTGCCCAGAATGACAAATTCTTTGGCCGCAAAACTGAGCGAAACGCTCGTGCTGCTCGTATGAGTGCCAATCGTGGGGTCGCACGGGAAACTTCCCGCATTGAAAATAACATAATCCGGTTTATCGAACTGACGAAGTTCTTCCTCCGTCGGAACAATAAGCATATTACGCATAAACAGCGCATGATAGGCGCGAGTACAGATAACGCGGACTTTAACGCGGTATTTTTTATCCCAACCGGCGAAACCGTCCAAGACATACAGACGGTCGCAGGTGTTGAAATAATCTATCGCGCGCTGACGGTTATGCGAGAAAGTGATCGCATCCGTCTTCATATTCACATTACCCCACCAAATATCCTGATCCGTTTCCGCATCTTCCACAATGCGTTTATCTTTCGGGCTGCGGCCGGTTTTTAACCCGGAATTCGTCATCAAAGCTCCCGCGCTGGAAATCTCGGCGGCGTCGTGCGCAAGAGCCTCGGCGTAAAGGACTGCGGGAACTGCGTTCCGAAAGACATTTTCCTGGGTAATACCATACTGTGAAAGAAGACTCATGATCAGTTCTCCCATATGAAAAATTAAAATGTGAAAAAGCCCTTACCGTCGATGACATACCGGCGTCATCTCTGAACCTGATATTTCAGGTCTGCGGTCCAAGAGCGGTCTGTACTCGAGACGTGGATTCAAACCAAATGTATCCGCCGCCGTCAAACATTAAAGTATTGCATAATTTTAGATTCTGAAAAGGGGGGGAGGGCGCCTTTTTATTCACTTTTATCTTTTTTTTAGAAATTTTTTCTTTTTTTCCAACAAATCTCTTGACTTTCCAAAACCATTCTCTAAAATAATTCTCAGTCCGTTTTCAATGTGGATAAAAAGCTATCGGTAAAATTTCGTCTTTTTTTGCAATTTGTCAAAACATGCTCAAAAAATTACCCATATTACCCATTTTACTATCGCCCCTCGTTTTGTTTTCACTTTTGGGCGCCCCCGCCGCAACAACAGCCTCCGAAGACGTTCCTCCAAAAACGTCGGTGGAAATTTCTACCGCGGAAAACAACGCGGCGGCGACCGCAACGGAACGCCTTGAACGTTTCGAGTTTGAAGGAATCGAGATGGCCGTCCCAATTCGTATTATTCTTTACGCTCCCGACAGCGAAACAGCGCAAAAAGCAGGCAGCGAAGCTCTCGCGCGTTTCCACGATCTCAACGGTTGCCTGAGCGATTACGACGAAAACAGCGAAATCCGAAAGTTTTGCGACAACGCCCTCCCGGAAGAATTTATTCGCGTAAGCAACGACCTCTGGAACGTCCTGCGCCGCGCAGTCTGGCATGCGGAAATATCCGGAGGAGCCTTCGATCCCACCGTAGGGCAAGTCGTCCGTCTCTGGCGTCACGCCCGAAAATCGCATCGTCTTCCGCCGCCCCGCAGACTCCAGGAAACGCTTAAAACCGTCGGCTGGAAAAATATTCTTTTTGACGAGTCCAATCAGGCGATTGCTCTTTCTGAAAACGGATCTGAAAATCACGTCCGACTTGATCTCGGCGGTATCGCAAAAGGATACGCCATAGACGAAGCTTTACGCGTAATGCGGCTTTCAGGCGTTACCCGTGCGCTGATCGACGCCGGCGGCGACGTCGGACTAGGAGATCCGCCCCCGGGAAAAACCGGATGGACAATTGCCGTAGCCTCTCCACAAAAAGGTGAAAAACCTACCGATTTCTGGATTCTGAGCAACTGCGGCGTCGCAAATTCCGGAGACATGTTTCAGTTCGCGGAAATCGACGGGAAACGCTACTCGCATATCGTAGACCCGAAAACAGGTCTTGGATTAACCAGCCGACTAACCGTTTCCGTCGTCGCGCCCAACGCCGCCGACGCCGACGCGCTTGCTTCCGCCGTAAGCGTACTCGGACCGGAGCGGGGGATGACGCTGATCGAATCGCTGCCGGATACGGAAGTTCAGATTCTTCAAATCACTCCGGATGGAAAAATCGCAAAATACGGAAAAAACGCGGACATTTCCGAATCGCATTAAAACAAAAAACAAGACAATTCATCCGAAGAAAATTCAGCGCCTCAAACCCGCCATATTTCCGAGGTATTTTCGGAAGAAAACAGACATAAAAAAAGCCTGACTCAATGTCAGGCATAAATCGGGGCGACTGGATTTGAACCAGCGACCTCTGCGTCCCGAACGCAGCGCTCTAGCCAGGCTGAGCTACGCCCCGTAAAAGTCAAGAAATCGACGTAACTTTCGTCAAAATTCCTCCCCTCTACAGCCAAGTATCATACTCGATTTAAAAAAAAAAACAAGGGGGGGCCGTAATTTTTCTCAAAAAATTTTCTTTTTAGTAGCCAAAAGTTTTTCAATACAGTATAATAGAGGAAAAGAGACTTTATATTTCCTAAATAATGCAAAAAGTTCAAAATCGGGTAAACTTCCGGAGGCGTCGGATGAAAGTTCGTTTTTACTCTTTTCTTTTTTTTATTATCATGCTTTTCATTTTTTTAACCTCCATTCCCGGCAGACTTTGGCAACAGTCCGCCGAATTCGTTCCCTCTGAAGAAAAAACGCTTGAACTTGACGTTGAGCTCTCCGAATCGCCCTACAGAGTGGAAGTCGATCGAACCCCGATTTTCTCATTCCATACTCCCAACGAAGAAATTTATTCCACGGAGTCCGATGTTCCATCCGAACGTTCCGTTCTGGAAGATACGTCGGCGGTTTATTCCACTCCCGCGCAAACCACGACGTCCATTACGCCTAAAACGATGGAAAACTCATTTTCTCCGAAAAACTCCGACTCAAGCATGAACAATCCGGGTTCCTATCCGGAATCCCATTTTCTGGACGGCAATTCTCATGATTATTCAGAAAACGGCGAAACCGATACGGTTCCCGCAAACGGTTTATCATCCCCGGACGCCTTACCTCAATCGAACGGGGAAGCTCTCCCCCAGGATGCGCCGTCTTCAAATCCGGAACATGAATTGACGTCGTCCGTCTCCGCTCAAATTGAGGAATTTCTCAACGAAAGCCCCATGATCCAGAAAGATCAGAAAACAACGAATCGCTTCCCCTTCCTCAAAGTATCGCGGCGCGACGGTTTCGACCTGATTCCCGAACATTCCGGAATTAATGGCCGCTCAATTTACGGTCCTCGCGAACATTTTATTGAAGACGGCGATACGCTCCCCAAATTAGCGTCGCGCTATCTTGGCAATTCCAATCGCGAAAATGAAATATTTGAAATGAATCAGGACATTCTTTCAGACAAGGAAATACTCCCCATCGGGCAGAAACTTTTGATTCCTGAAAAATACTGAATTTTCATTTGCCGAAATATCGCATGGAAATTTTCTGACAAATGAAAAAAAACAAGCCCTCCCCCTTCTTTAAAATGAAAAACTCGCTATAATGTACTCTAGTGGAATGTTATCCGCTTTCCTAATTCTGACTCCCGGGACAGTTTGTTCGGAAGATTGGTTTTCAGACCTTCGATTCGCCAATAAAGCGGTTTTACTTTTCTGCCGTTCCCTTTTTAAATTTTGCTTTCCAGCAAGTCCGGTTTTGAAGTTATTTCCGCATTTGTTATTTTGTCCCTGAGACTATTTTATTTTCCCTTAATTCATCACTCAAACGAGGATCGATTATGAAAATTTTCACTGGACGCGCCAATGAAGATCTCGCTAAAGGCATCTCGAATTATCTTCGTCAGCCTTTAGGTAAACTGACCATCACGAATTTCCCTGATGGCGAAATTTTCTGCAAGATTGACGATAACGTCCGCGGCCATGATATTTTTCTAATCCAGCCGACCTGCGAACCGGTAAACGAAAACCTGATGGAATTGCTCATCCTTATCGAGAGTTTTCGCCGCGCCAGCGCCAAACGTATTACGTGCGTAATTCCATATTTTGGTTACGCGCGTCAGGACCGCAAAGACGACGGACGCGTCCCAATTACCGCCAAGCTGGTCGCCAATCTCCTAACGGAAGCGGGCGCCGACAGAATCATTTCAATGGATCTCCATGCCGCTCAGATTGAAGGTTTCTTCAACATCCCCGTCGATCACCTCAACGCCGGTATTATTTTGGACAAATACTTCAAATCGCTTCAAATTCCGGAAGAAGAACTGGTTATCGTCAGTCCGGACGCTGGCGGGGCCAAACGAAGCCTCAAACACCAGCATGTTCTCGGAGGCGGTCTGGCTATCGTCGATAAACGCCGTTCCAGCGCTACCGATACGGTTCAGGCAAATATTACGGGAGATTCCGTAAACGGTAAAATCGCTATTCTTTTTGACGATATGATCAGTACGGCCGGTTCAATCTGCGGGGCCGCCCAAATGGTTAAGGAAGCGGGAGCCTCGAAAGTGTATCTTGCGGCAACTCACGCGGTTCTTTGCGGTTCCGCCGTAGAGAAACTCAACGCGGCGCCCATTGAAGAACTCGTCGTAACCGACACGATACCAATGAGACCGGAACGAACTCCCAACAAACTGCGGGTACTTTCCGTAGCGGAACTGCTCGGCGAGGCAATTCGCCGCATTCACTTCAACGAATCAATCAGCTGTTTGTTTAAAGATTTGAATTAATTTTCAGACAAAGACAATTTCGATCCCGTAAAAATCGGAGTTTTTATAAAATGAAACTCCGGTTTCCCGGATGATTTATTCAAAAACTACTTTCGTTAAAAACTGTTTTTTCGTCTGCGAACAGCTCCCGGAAAACTCCTGAATAAAATTTCAAAAAAATAAAAAATCATGCGGAAGACGTTGATTCATTGGAAAAAATCAAAAAGCGCCTTGAAACAGGCGCTTTTTTTACGAAAAATGTTTTTATTCAAAATGCAAAAGAGGGGAATCGAACCCCTACGAGTTTCCTCACTGGAACCTAAATCCAGCGCGTCTGCCAGTTCCGCCACTTCTGCATCGCGGGAAGAAATATTTCTCCCATTTTTTAATTATTATAATTGGAAATTTAAAAAAGAAAAGCCCCCCGGGCGATTATTTTTTCGGAAAAAACAGGAGAAAGGAAAACATGGACTGGAATTTGATTTTTGAAGCGGGAATGATGATCTGTTTTGGCGCCAGTTGGCCAATCGCACTTCTGAAACTCTGGACAAGCAAGTCGTGCGGCGGCGTCAGTCTGCGTTTTTACGCGCTGGTTATTTTCGGCTACCTGTTAGGACTTGCCCGATTCGCCGACGCATGGAATTGGGTCGGCTGGTTTTACCTCGTAAACATCGGAATGGTTTCTGCCGCCGCTTTTCTGGTCATTAAATACCGGATTCGCGACAAACGACTCGGCAGACTTTCCGGAAAGAAAAACTGAATTATTTAATTCAGCCGGGCGGTTCTTCTGTTTTTAAGGACGGACCGCCTCGCATCGAATTAAATTGATTCCTTGCGGAATATCGTTTCGTATTTATGTCGTTGGAAAAGGAGTTTTTATGATTTCAAGTACCGGTTCTCCCATCCAGGACCTGCAAGAATGGGGCGCTCTTCGCGACGTTACGTCGTATTCCATAGCTCCCAATCCCATAAAATTGATATTTCCAAAATTTTCACAGGAAGAATCGCGATACTACTGCCGTTCATTAGCCCGAAAACACTATGAAAATTTTTCAATCGCCTCTTTTCTCCTGCCTGCAAAACTTCGGCCGCATTTTTTCAGTATTTACGCCTACTGCCGCTGGGCGGACGATCTTGGAGATGAAATCCGGGAAAACGAAACGTCGTTGGCGCTCCTCGACTGGTGGGAAAATGAACTTCGTGCGCTTTATGCCGGTCAAAATTCGGGTCACCCTGTTTTCATGGCTCTGAGAGAAACAATTGAAGAATTTGAAATTCCTGAATCTGTATTTCAAGATTTACTCATCGCATTCCGCCAGGATCGAACTATTCGCGAATACGAAACGCGCCCGGACCTTCTCGCCTACTGCCAAAATTCAGCGAATCCGGTCGGCAAACTGGTCCTCTATCTTATGCGAACGACGGACAAGGAATCGTTCCGCCTGTCCGACGCTATCTGCACGGGGCTCCAACTGGCCAATTTCTGGCAGGACGTCGCGCGCGACTGGCGGGAAAAAAGAAGAATTTACATTCCCAAAGAGGACCGAATACGCTTTGGATATTCGGATGAAATGTTTCAAACCGAACGTTCCATTCCCGAATTTCAGAAACTTTTAGCCGAAGAGGTTCAATGGGCCGAAAGTTTCTTTGAAACAGGCTTTCCGCTGCTAAATCGCGTTCCCAGACGTTTCAGGCTGGAAATCTCTCTTTTTCATGCGGGCGGCAAAGCAATCCTGGACGCGATTCGCCGCGAAAATTACCGGGTTTGGGAACATCGACCGAAAATCGGAAAATGGAAAAAGCTTCATCTTCTCTGCAACGCGCTCCTGCGCATGAGTTAAACGCCGTCTTTGGGCCGATTCAAAACACGCAACGGACATGATTCGCAACGCGGTTTTCTTTTCACGCAAAATTCCTTGCAGACTTCAACGATCATCGCGTGAAAATGCGCGTAAATCTGCACGTCGCGCGGAAGAGAATCTTCAAAAGCCGCCTTGAGTTCATCGTATGGAAGATTTTCATCCATAATCCCATGCCGACCTAAAATCCGTCTCGTATAGGCGTCGATAACAAACGACGTTTTTTCCAAAGCATAAAGCAGGATGGAGTCGGCTGTTTCACGTCCTACTCCATTTACCAAAAGAAGCTCTTTCCGTAACTTCTCCTGCGAAACGGACCTCATGGACTCTACCGCGCCATAATTTTCACGAATAAAATTCAACAAATTCTTCAATCTTCGACTCTTAAGCATAGCAAAACCTGAAGGACGAATTAATTCTGCAAGTTCGTCGTCCGAAAGATCAAGAATTGCCAGAAGCTCCATTTTTCCAGCTTTTTTCAAAGCTGAAATTGACTTTTCGACGCTATTCCAGCTGGTATTCTGCGTTAAAATAGTTCCAACCGCTATTTCCAATCCGTCCGTGCCGGGCCACCATTTTTGCATTGGGTAATACGCCAAAAGAATCTGGTAAAGTTTATTGAACATACTCAAAATAAGGAGGAAAAAATTTTTTCTCGAAAATTTCAATACCGTTTTCGATAAATGATATGGATAATTTTATCTATTTTCCAACGCCAATACTGAAAACTTTAATAATTATATTCGGAAAATCGCAGTTTGTCAACCAACAGGGAAGGACAGAATCAATGGCCGCCGCTCAAAAAAAATCAAATTCCAAAGGAAAAACCTCAAAAAAACCAAATTCTTCCGACAGGAACTGGACGGAAGAAAACCATTCGGGAATTTTTCTGTTTTTTCTGCGGCGCCTGATTTTTACTGGAATCATCATATCCGCGATGCTCCTGGTTTACGCCGTGACCAGCGGCGACAAATCTCTTCTTAAACACTCTACGGATCCAACCGACCCTCCAACTTTCCGAGCGGAACAGGAAATTGCCGATAATTCTCCCGGCCCCAGAACATGGACTTCCGCCAAAAAAGCCATAAATTCCTCTAAAAAATTTCATTTGGTCTCCAATGACGAAGGAACTGAAACGGAAGAAATGAGTTCAACCTCTAATTCATCCGATTCAACCGGGGAAAGTTCCGGGAACGATTCGACCGACGGAAGCGGAAGCTATGAAAGTTCCGGAAGCGATTCGACCGGAAGAAGCGGAAGCTATGAAAGTTCCGGAAGCGATTCGACCGGTGGGAGCGGAAGCTATGAAAGTTCCGAAAGCGATTCAACCGGTGGGAGCGGAAGCTATGAAAGTTCCGAAAGCGATTCGACCGGTGGGAGCG
>CAZWOV010000063.1:0-2130 GCA_964635645.1 uncultured Planctomycetaceae bacterium
CAATCGAATTCAGACGGTACGTCAGGCGGTCCCGATGATTTACGCCTACACGACGCCGGAGATAGAACGTCACAGGGGGTGGGTGAAAATCGGATACACGGAGGTTAACGTTGAAGATCGTATTCGTCAGCAGGTGCAACAGGCGGACGTCAGACCCGAGATTTTGTGGAAACGCGCGGCGATCTTTGACGATGGAAGCGGCGATTTCTTTCGCGATACGGATTTTCACGCCTATTTGACGAAAAAAGGCTACGAACGGGGCAAGGGAGAGTGGTTTCGGATATCCAAAGAGAAATCGGAAAAGGAACTTGCGGATTTCAGGGTGAAGCGCGGGCGCATGGAAAGCGAAAACAGTTCCGTTCCGTACGTTCTTCGGGCGGAGCAGGAGGAAGCGGTTCAACGCGCTTTCGACTATCGTCAGGCTCATCCGGGCGGATCCTTTCTGTGGAATGCGAAACCGCGGTTTGGCAAGACGCTTTCGGTCTACGAACTTTTTAAGCGGCTTAAAGTTGAAAAGGCGCTGATCGTGACCAACCGACCGGTCGTCGCCAACTCCTGGTACGATGATTACGAGAAGTTTCTGGGGACGGAGTCGGGATACCGATTTGTCAGCGATACGGATTCTCTGAAGGGCAAGCCTCTGGTTCGGACGCGGGAGGAATTTGTCGATGAAATCGGCAGGACGAATCTGATTGAGTTCGTGAGTCTTCAGAATTTGAAGGGTTCCGTCCATTTTGGCGGCGACGATGATAAGCTGGAAGAGATTCGCGAAATTCAGTGGGATATTCTGGTGATCGACGAGGCGCACGAGGGCGTCGATACGTCGAAGAGCAACGTGGCGTTTAATAGTATTCAGCGTGAGTTTACGCTTCATCTTTCAGGGACGCCGTTTAAGGCGCTGGCGAACGAAAAATTTCATTCCGACGCGATTTTTAACTGGACGTACGCGGACGAGCAGAGGGCGAAGCGGGATTGGGATTCGGAGAACGGCGCGAATCCGTACGAGGCGTTGCCAAGGTTGAATCTTTTCACGTATCGAGCGTCGGAAATTGTGCGCGAAGAGTTGGAGCGGGGGTTTGAATTTGACGGCGGGAGAGAGGATTATTCGTTTGACCTGAACGAATTTTTTTCGGTAAAAGAAAATGCAGAAAAAAAATTTAAACATGAAAAATGGGTGGATCAGTTTCTCGACGCGCTTACGTCGCAGGAGAAGTATCCGTTTTCCACGCCGGAGCTGCGCGACGAACTGCGGCACACATTCTGGCTGCTGAATCGGGTGGACAGCGCGAAGGCGCTTGCGAAGAAACTGAAATCGCATTCGGTATTTAAAGACTATGAAATCGTGATTGCGGCGGGCGACGGGAAGCAGGACGGGGTGGAAGGAAGACTGGAAAATGCTTTTAATCGAGTAAAAAAGGCGATTCGCGAGTCGGAAAGGACGATAACTCTTTCCGTTGGACAGCTGACGACCGGCGTGACGATTCCGGAGTGGTCGGGAGTGTTAATGCTTTGCACGGTCAAGAGTCCCGCGCTCTATATGCAGACGGCTTTTCGTGCGCAAAATCCGTGGTTGTTTCAGAAGAATAAGGGAAAGTTTTTCAGGAAAGAAAACGCTTATGTTTTTGATTTTGATCCTGCCCGAACGCTGGAAATTTTCGAGAAATTTGCGAACGGCTTGTCGTCGGAAAGCGGGAATTCGCAGAATCGGGAAAAGAATGTCCGCGAGCTGTTGAATTTCTTCCCGGTCATCGGCGAGGATGAAAACGGAACGATGATTGAGCTGGACGCGGAAAAGGTGTTTTCCATTCTGTGCAAAATCCGATCCGTCGAGGTCGTTCGGCGCGGATTTATGCACGACTTTCTTTTCCAGAATATTGACCGCGTTTTTCAAGCGTTTTCAGAGGTTCGGCAAATTATTTCGGCCATTACGCCGTGTCGCAAGAAAGAAACGATTAAAGAGGCGGAGCTTCCTCTTGATGAAGACGGAAACGTCCGACTTGCTCCGGAACTGGTTCTCGGGCAGGAAAAGAAACTGTTCGGCGAAAAGCTCTTTCTTGAAGAGCCGTGCCGTTCTGCGTGGGAGAAAATCGGGAAAGCTCTGGATGAGACGGCGGAGGACGAGACGCCGGA
>CAZWOV010000063.1:2230-11118 GCA_964635645.1 uncultured Planctomycetaceae bacterium
CGTGGGAGAAAATCGGGAAAGCTCTGGATGAGACGGCGGAGGACGAGACGCCGGATCGGAAGCGGTCTTCGGAAGGACTTTCTGAGAAGTTGAAAAAAATAGCCGGAAGTTCTCTGATTTCGCCGTTGCTGGAGCGCGCAAAGAAGGAATACGGAAATGAAATGAAGCTATCGGACAGGAATGAGCTTGAAAGAAAATTGACGGAGACTTCCAGTCGGCTTATTGATAACAAGACGGCGGAATTGAAGCGGAAACGCCATGAGTTGACGCAGCGCCTTCAGAAAGAGCAGGATTCCGTAAACGACGACGCGCAGAAAGAGGAGATTGCGCAAAAGCTGAAGCGTGAGAGTTCGGAGCTGAACGGGAATTTTCAGCGCGAGCTGGCGGAGGAAATGAGCAGGTTTGGAAACGAATCGACGAAGACGATTGTGAAGACGATGGAAACGAAGAAGGCGGAGCGTCGAAAGGAGGATATTGAAAATGACGTTCGCGAGCATTTGCGCGGTTTCACGCGAACGATACCGGCTTTTCTGATGGCGTACGGGAACGAAAACACGACGTTGGCGTCGTTCGATCAAATCGTTCAGGACGAGGTTTTTCAGGAGGTTACGGGTATTTCTCTCGAACAGTTCCGTTTTCTCCGCGACGGCGGAACGTATCGGGATTCCCAGACCGGCGAGGAGAAGAATTTTCCGGGACAACTTTTTAACGCCGACGTTTTTAACGATTCCGTCCAGGAGTTCATGCGGCTTCGGAAAGAGCTTGCGAACTATTTCGACGAAAAAAAGAAGGAAGATATTTTCAATTATATTCCGCCGCAGGAAACCAATCAGATTTTCACGCCGAAAAAGACGGCGGAAGAGATGGTCGCGCATCTGGAAGAGGAAAATCCTGGATGTTTTGACGACCCGGAAAAGACGTTTATCGATCCGTACATGAAATCGGGACTGTTTATTTCGTCGATCGTGAAGCGTCTTTATCAAAGTCGGAGTTTGAAAGAGCGTTATCCGGATTCGGACGCGCGGTTAAAACATATTTTTGAGCGTCAGGTTTACGGTTTGGCGCCGACGGAAATTACTTACGCGATATCGAAAAATTTTCTCCTTGGTTTTGATGAGAAAAAACGCGATATCAAGGATAATTTCAGGCGTTTCGACGTTCTCGCTTTCCTGGACGAACAGAAAAACGGCGAGTCGGCAGACCTTTCGTCCCGGCTTGACGAAATTTTTGAAAGAGGATCCGGCTGAAATTTAATTTCCACCCCCCCTTGCTTTTCAATATAGATGTGGTAAAATAATATTGATTAGTATTTCAGGAGGAGATCATTATGTCGCAGCACGTATTTTACGCAGAAGTTCATAATGTCCCCGGCGTTCTGTCGCATATTTCCGGTATGTTTTCGGCGCGCGGGTTTAACATTAAGAGTCTGACGGTCGGTGAAACGGACAAATTCGAGCGTTCGCGTATGACCGTAGTGGTCGACGGCGACGACCATACGATGGATCAGGTGCGGAAGCAGCTTGAAAAAATCGTTACGGTTGTTAAAGCGGTCGATATCAGCGATCAGGATTACGTCGAGCGCGATCTGGCATTGATTAAGGTTCAGGCTGATTCCGTAAAACGTCTTGAGATACACGAGCTTGTTAATATTTTCCGCGCGAAGATAGTCGACGTCGCTCAGGATTCCATAGTGATCGAACTTTCCGGTAAAGAGAAAAAAATTGATGCTTTTATTGAACTGATGCGTCCTTTTGGCATTCTGGAATTGGCGCGGTCCGGTCGGATCGCCATGACAAGAGGAAATTAAGTTCAGGAGGAATACTCAATGGCTGCTAAAATGTACTATGAAAATGATGCTGATCTTTCCCTGTTGAACGGCAAAACCGTCGCCATTCTTGGTTACGGCAGTCAGGGCCATGGTCATGCGCAGAACCTCCGCGACAACGGCGTGAACGTCATCGTCGCTGAACTTCCCGGAACGGCCAACTATGATCTGGCCGTTTCCCACGGATTCCAGCCGATGAGCATTCCGGAAGCCGTCGCCCAGGCCGATATTATCACGATTCTGCTTCCCGACGAACTTCAGGGTAAGATTTTTGCCGAACTCATTCGTCCGAACCTGAAACCCGGAGCGCTTCTGGTCGCCTCCCACGGTTTCAACGTTCATTTCGGTCAGTTTGACGTTCCGAAAGACAACAAATTCATTATGATCGCTCCGAAAGGCCCCGGTCACCTCGTTCGCGCCGAATTCGTTAAAGGCGCCGGCGTTCCCTGCCTTATCGCTCTCGGCGAAGGCGCCGGCGACGCGGAAAAAGCTCTGGGTCTCGCCTATGCGAAAGGCATTGGAGGAACCCGCGCGGGCGTTATCGAAACCACGTTTGCAGAAGAAACGGAAACGGACCTCTTTGGCGAACAGGTCGTTCTTTGCGGCGGTCTTTCCGCTTTGATTAAAGCCGGGTTCGAAACTCTGGTTGAAGCCGGTTACCAGCCTGAAATGGCCTACTTTGAATGCGTTCACGAAGTGAAACTCATTGTCGACCTGATTTACCAGGGCGGTCTCAGCTATATGCGCTACAGCATTTCCAATACTGCCGAATACGGCGACTACATGATTGGAAAACGTCTGATCACCGCCGAAACGAAGAAGGAAATGAAGAAGGTTCTCGAAGAGATCCAGAACGGTACCTTCGCTCGCAACTGGCTGCTTGAAAACCAGGTCAAGGCTCCGAACTTCAAAGCAATCCGCCGCCGTGAAGCCGCCCATCAGGTGGAAGTCACCGGCCGTAAACTGCGCAAGCTCATGAGCTGGATTGACGCGAAAGAAGTCTGATCGATTTTATCGATTCTGCTTGAAAACCAGAGATCGGAGCGCGTAAACCGCGCTTCGATTTTTTTATGGAAAAATCTGAAATTAATCAAATCGAACTGCGTAGGGTCTTGATTTTGCAGTGGAAAATGGTAAAATGAAAATATTCTCATAAAAAATTAAAAAACGGGAAATAGGCATAATACTTTGGAAGGAGATCCGTATGCAGGCCTTCGTGATACAACTGATTAATGACCTTTTTTGTTCCAATTGTTGTTTGGTGGTTCCGCTCTTTCAACGCGATTATGTGTGGGATAAAAAAAACTGGGAAACGTTGTGGAAGGACGTTCTTTCCTATTACGATGATGAAGAATCTGCAATAGATTGCAATGATGAAGAATCTTCTGTAGGCCAGCATTTTATGGGACCGATTGTTTTGAGCTATTCGCCAAGTTCCTCCGTTTCCCGGTATCTTATTATCGACGGGCAGCAACGCTTGACTACTCTTTCAATTTTACTGTGCGCATTGCGCGACTATAGTTGTCTTGAAGATTTTGATAATGATGAAAAAAATCACAAAAAATTTATCAATAAGCTAAATAAAACATTATTTAATGCAGACGAAACAGGTGTAGAGCGTTTTAAATTGTTGCCGTTGGAAAAAGACCGTAAGATTTATGAAAAGCTGATAAATATAGACGAGAAGAAAGATCAACAATTTAGTGATGATGAAAAACAAAGTCAAATTTATGCCTGTTATGAATATTTTCGGACCTGTTTCAAAACAAAGAAGAAAGATGGCGGCGTTAATCTGGAGAGAATTCGGAATATTCTGTATAATTTTAAAGTTGTAAAAATCGATTTACAAAAAGACGACGACCCTTGTCTTCTCTATGAAAGTTTAAATTTTAAGGGCATGAAATTGACCCAGGCAGATTTGATTCACAATCTGCTCCTTATGAAGTGTCTAGACCAACCAGATCTAAAGCAGGAGGCTGTATATGAAAATTACTGGAAACCGTGGGAGGAATATCTTGACGATAAAATTGAAGATTTTTTCTTTCATTATATTCGTATGAAGAAACGCAATGCTAACAAACAAAAACTAATTTACAGCGATTTGAAATCCTATTTAAATTCCAGTATAAAGGATCATTTAGAGGATATTAATAAGTATGTTCTTGGCTATGACATTTTACTTCATCCAGAGAAAGAGAAAAATGAAGACGTTCGCAGAGAATTGGAATTTTTAAATAAAACAGATTGTAAAGCTATATATCCCTTTTTATTGAAACTTGTATACTTGTTTCAACACGAATCTCTTACAAAAGAGGTATATCTAAGATGTTTTCATCTTTTAAGTTCTTATGTCATTCGGAAAAAAATCTGTCAAAAACAGACGAATTCACTTAATAATACAACGACTAAATTATTATCTAAACTATATGAAAAGGAGGACCGTACCGATTTAGACGAGTGGTTGGAGAATATGTTGACCGAACTTCCGAAGAGCGCGTATTGGCCTGACGACGAAGAATTTAAAAATGCAATTCAGACGAAAAATGATATTAGCGACCGTATTCAGCGTCTGTTCCTTGAAGGAATAGAAAAAAAACTTGCAGGAAAAGAATGCATTGATCTTACCGATCCGAAAAAAGTATCGTTGGAACATATTATGCCGCAAGTCCTTACGGACGATTGGCGCAAGGCTCTGGGAGAAAATTACGGGAAGATTCATGACGAATATCTCAATAATTTAGGGAATCTTACGCTTACCGGATATAATCAGGAACTTAGTAACAAGTCGTTTAACGAGAAAAAGAATATGGGTTACGCTCATTCAGGATTAAAAATGAATCTTGAAATTGCCCAAGAAAGCCGTTGGGGAAAAGAGGAGATAGAGCGTCGGGCGGAGCGTTTAGCGGAAATGGCCGTAGAAATCTGGAAGCATCCCGGAAGGACGTCGAAGGAGAAAAAGGATAAATTGGTAACGTTGGACGACAAGTGGACGTTTCGTAAACCTGCGTTCGTCTGGATTCAGGAGAAGAAAACAGAAGCGAATACATGGAAACGGGCGGCGAATATTATTGCTGAATATTTGTATGGAAAATATCCAGAGCAGTTTTTAGAAATTTTAAATGAAAAGAAGTTTTCATATGACTTTAGCGGCAAGAGTAAATATCCCGTAGAATTATGTAGTTCGGCGGAAGATATTCGATATTATATAAGCCAGTGGCTTAAAGCATGTAACGTCGATAAAAATATTTTTCAGTTTGAGCTGCAATAATTCTCTTTTTTATGTATTGCGAGTCCGGCCGGTTTTTTTATTCGATTTGATCCGGCCGGGCTTGGACGATAGCGGAATCTTGTTTTGGGCGCGTTCTTTCCTGTCGTTTTGAGAATAGTTTCTGTGATTTTTTCCGGAGCGGGGCGGCGTCTGAAAAAAGTAAAAATCTTGTTTCCCCCCGGCTTGCGTTTTTTTCTGGATATTTTATATTTAAGAGAGTGTAACGATTTCCTGTTCCGCAGGGGCGGATACTCCGGCGGTTCAGGAACAGATTCCTCTTTTTTTCAGGAGAAGAACATGAAATTCCTGTTTAAACTGTTTTTTCCGGCCGTCCTTTTAGCGGCCGCGTCGCTTCAGGCGTCGGAAGTAAAAACCCTCAATTCTCCATCCGGGATAGTTCGGATGGACGTTTCCGTTGGAGAAAAATTGACCTGGTCCCTTGCGTTCGACGGCAAGACCGTCCTTGCTCCGTCTGGATTGGGACTTACGTTCAAAAATGCGCCCGCGTTGGGCGAGATGAAAATTGCGGACTGCACGGTGAAGACGATCGATGAAACATGGTCCAATCCGCTTTCCAAAAAAAGCGCGTACTCGAATCACTGTTCGGAAATGGAACTCAAGGCGGTTGAAACAAACGCTCCGTATCGCGAGTTGATTCTTGTTTTCCGCGCATACGACGACGGGGCCGCGGTTCGATACGTCGTACCGGATCAGTCGGCTCTTCCCGGCGCGTTTGTTTTGACGTCGGACGATACCCAATTTTCTTTTACCGGAGACTGGACCTGCTGGGCGTCCGACCAGAAACAGTTCAATACGTCGCAGGAAAAGGAATTTCCCGCAATGAAACTTTCCGACGTTGCGGAAGATTCGTTTATGATTTGTCCGCTGGTAGTCTCCGGCGATTTTGGGTATTGCGCGTTGATGGAGTCCGACCTTCTGAAGTGGGCGGGCGCTCAATTCACTGCGGCTCCTGGAAATAAAGCGGGCGAACCGTGTACGCTGGCCGTTCGGCTTACCCCGCGTAAGGACGGGAACGGCTGCGTGATGCGCGAGACCGGCGCGAAATCTCCATGGCGCGTCGTTACGCTCGGTAAAACTGCCGCCGATCTGGTCAATAATTCAGGCGTCGTGTTGAATTGCGCCACCCCGTGCGTTCTGGAAGACGTTTCGTGGGTTGAAGCGGGCGCGTCTTCCTGGGACTGGTGGTCTGAAGGAAACCTGGTTCTGAATACGGAAACGCTCAAATCCCGAATTGATCTTGCGGCAGAAAACGGATGGAAATTCACTACGTTGGACGATCCCTGGTACTTCAATTCCAAATTTCAGTTCAAACCGGAATACCTCACGGATACGGTCAGCGGTTGCGGAACAATCGACCTTCCGGAAGCCTTCGCCTACGCGAAGTCCAAAGGCGTTAAGATTTTCCTGTGGATGCATTATCAGGATTTCGATTTCTGCGGTCATGAACGAACCTTTACCGCATACGAAAAATGGGGCGCCGCCGGCATGAAGATCGATTTCATGGATTCGGATAATCAGGAACGCGTCGAGTGGATTGAGGACGTTGTGAAAAACGCCGCGAAACATCATTTGATGATTAACTTCCACGGAATGTACAAACCGACGGGTATGGAGCGAACGTACCCGAATCAGATTACCCGCGAAGGTATTCTCGGGAACGAGTATAATAAATTCAGCGGAAGAATTACGTCGGAACACTGCGCGACGCTTCCGTTTACGCGTTGGCTCTGCGGCCCCGGCGATTTTACTCCCGGCGGATTCGTGAATCGTCAGCCCGAACATTTCTACATGCAGGAAAATCTCCGTACGCCGACCTGCTGCGAGCAGGGAACCCGTGCGCACGCGCTGGCCATGTGTCTCGTTACCGATTCGCCCTGTCTGACTATCTGCGACAGTCCGCAGAATTACGCGGGCCAGCCCGGATTCAGTTTTTTGAAGAACATTCCGGCCGTCTGGGATGAAACCGTCGCTTTGGACGGCGAGATTGGCAAGTATTATCTTCACTATCGGCGCAGCGGCGATAAATTTTACGCCGGAGCGATTACGAATGCAGAAGCGCGCGAGCTTTCGCTTAAACTCGATTTTCTCAAACCCGATAAAACCTACGTTGCGCAAATTTACTGCGACGCGCCTCAAAGCGGAGGAACGGAGGAGAAAGACGCTGAAAAAATCGCGGAAATAACGAAAGACGTTACGTCCGCCGACTCTTTGACGATCCAAATGGTTCGTAACGGCGGCTGGACGGCAATTTTTACTGAGAAATAAAAATAAATGAAGAATAGAATGGAAAGCGTCGGGGAAACGGGAAACGATTTCCCCGTTCGTTTTCCGTTTTTTTATTTTAAATAATAATTTCAGGACGTTTCCGAAGTTTCGGCCTTCCGATTACGCTTCAATTCGCAGATTCGTTTTTTCTGAATGGAGTATCGAATACAGCGTGAAAAAATTTTGTAGAGCTGCGCGGTCTGCCAGAATGGAGAAAACAGCGAGGTTTTGCCTTTTCGGTTTCCCAAAGTACTTTCTTTTGACGTTTCATCCAGAACGTAAATTCCCGGTAAAAGGGAGGCTTCCCGGATTTCGTTCCAGCCGCGGTGAATCGCCAGATCCCAGGGAACCTTTATTTTCGCGAGTCGTTGGAGACAAAATTCTGCGGCTTTCCGGTCGAACAGCTCCGCGCCGGAATAGGCGAATCCCTTCACGCAGATTTTGAGATGGATTCCGCGGCTCAATTCAGTAATTTCAACCGAGTTTTTTTTACGGCATTGACCAAGACGGAGCAGATTCCATATCTGGGGGGGCTTAACGGCTTCCTGGATAATTTCGGCAAAACAGGATTCCGGACGAATATCGTCTTCGCAGACGACGGCATACTCTGCGTCTGTTTCGAGGAACATTTTCAGGGCTTTCAGATGGCTGAGGTAACAGCCTATTTCGCCGTCGGTCGCATTTCGTCCGTTAAGGAGGCGGAAAAGATACGGAGAGTAATTGTCTGGGGATACTGCGTCTTTGTCGCGCGAGACGTCGATTGCCGGAACTCGGACAAGAATAATTTCAGGAAAAGCGCCGAAGAAGCGAGAGATTCTTTCCCAGCGTTCCGGCGAACGATCCAAATTAATCACGAAACAGTAAATCATAAAATTTCCAATAATCCGATCAGGACGGGAAAATAAATAATTTCATTGTTCAGAACGCGGTAACGCGACTTGCGAATATGGAATTTAACGCAACGTTATCCAAAGCGACTTCCAAAATCCCATTTTACGGATTCGAGCGGTAAACCATCGTAACTTTCGTGGAATACGAATGATCTTTTGGTCGAAAAGTTCCCATTCTTCTTTGGAAAAGGCTGCTAAAATACGTTCTCGACATTCCTCTTTCATTTCTGCCGGAACTTTCCGCCGGTATAGATGAGAACATGCCCGTGCTTTTAGCGTAATTAA
The DNA here is from genome assembly GCA_964635645.1 of uncultured Planctomycetaceae bacterium. Taxonomy (GTDB): domain Bacteria; phylum Planctomycetota; class Planctomycetia; order Pirellulales; family Thermoguttaceae; genus RGIG3701. The sequence goes on from CAZWOV010000063.1 coordinate 10,785, forward strand.
AGCGTAGTAAAAAGTTTTCGACATGGGCGCCGTCTGTTTGAGATCGTCCAGCATCCGCGAATGCATCTCGATGATACCCATATTTTTCCGAATTTGTTTTACGTTGTTGAAATAACCGATTCCATCGCGGTATTCATAGAGAAACTCGTTCAGAAAAACGATTTGATTTGCCCAAAAGGCGGCTTTTACAGAGAAATGATTGTCTTCGCAGGCGGTACAGTCCAGAAAACGAATATTTCTTTTTTCCAGAAGTTGACGCGAATAGAGTCTGCTCCAAACCGTAAACAAAGTAGCTTGAGTGAAGCGAAACTTTTCCATTTCGTCCGTGAAAATC
>CAZWOV010000064.1:0-11117 GCA_964635645.1 uncultured Planctomycetaceae bacterium
CCGCTCTTCCGCCCGGCGTATCGTGTCCGGGAGCCGAATACCAGCGAACCGCGCGAAAATAGTCGCCGTACTCACAGGGATTCATTCCGCGTCCATTATTGTCGCAACCAAAAATAAGTCCGCGTTCATGGTGCCAGAGATAGATGGGTTTGAAATATCGAGACTCCGTCAGATGAATCTGAACGTCCTCCAAATCCATTCGAATCTTCGGCGTTTCGGGGCCGACGTCCATAAAGAGAGCCGGCAATTTGTCAAAAAAGCCGTATCCTTTGAATCGCTCAAACTGCTCGGGAAGATCGTCCGTCCACCAACGCTGCCCCGGAACGCCAAGACGTAATTCATCGTTGAAAAACCAGTTCAGCCCTTTCGCGTCTTTCGTCGGATTATGGTCCGTAAACGGTTGGAAAAATTTCTCAATCACGCGCGCGCCGGATTGCGGATGAATTGGATTGAGCGTTCCTGGATTTGTTTTCCAGAAAACTTCCCAAATGCGAATAGAATCAAAATCGTGATTCCCGGCTTTTACCAAAAGTTCGCCCGCTTTTTCACGCGCGGCGTTCTTCAAATCCTCCGTTGAAAGCCGAACCCCTTTGCCAACAAGTTTTTCTCCTCGAAACGGGTAAGCCCAGAAACCAAGCGAATTCTCAGACGGGGCAAAATTTCCATCCGACGCTTCCCGCAGATGAATCGTTCTCGTGTGAAACGCCGGATCGTCATAAACAATTTGATTGAAAAGATTTTTCGACTTCGTCCAGTCCAGTGTATACGTGGAAAGACCTATTCCCATGCCGTACTTTCCACACTCCGCGGCGGCAAACGTCCAGAAGTCCCACCATTCCGGCGTAAAGATTTCAGGAGTATTCGGAAAGGTAGGCCACCCCTGCGAATCTTTGTGCGCGTAATTGACCTGCATTCCAGCCACGCCTTTTTCGTGAAGTTCGCGAATCTGCCAAGCGAGACGCTCCCGGTCCAGCGGGTCGCCGCTCCACCACCAAAACGGAACTTCGCCGAATCCTTCCGGAGGATTTCGAAATACCTCTGGAGTTAAAGTCCGTTCAGGATCCGGATATCCCGCCGGAATTCGCGTAAATTCGGGAATAGTTTCCGGATCTGAAAGTAAAAGCATCGATTCTCCGCCATAAAGAAGCGCGGGAAAAAAGGAAAGAATGAACAAAATTAAACTTCCTGCAAATATCGGCAAAAAAAAGAACGTTCTGCGGAGAATTAACTCTTTCATATGCAAATTCCTGGTTAGCGGCAGGGGGAATTACTGAAAACAAATCAAAAAACGACAACAGAATGGAAATCCGCTAAAACGTCAACGCATAAATAAAAACGCAGTACAGATCCATCGCGCGCCGTTAAATTTTCATTTTTTTGCTTTTAAATTTCTTCATTTCTTTGATTTTAGCATAAATCTCTGTTCCATGCAAGCAGGAAGATTAAAAAAATCATATTTTTGAATCTTAATACGCGCCGCAAAAACTATTAAAATCGGGACAGATTCAAATTTATTAACGTTTTTCATTCATTTTTATTCCCTCAACTCGACAAAACATAAAAAAAAGCGATCGGAATCGTTACGAATCCGAATCGCCTGGATATTTCATTCGTCGATACGTCTTTTTTTCACAGAGACGCGTCTCCGCGCATCTCTGAAAACGTCACTGGTAAACGCGAACGTAATCTATTTCGAAACGACAGGGGAAAATCGACTCGTCGATCCCCTTCGCTCCGCCCCAGGACCCGCCGATAGCCGTATTCAAAATCAGGTAATGCGGTTTGTCAAAGGGCCACGGATCAATGCTTCGATCTCCGCGTTTAAAAGTAAAATAAAGTTCGTCGTCAACAAAAAAATCCATTTTGTCTTCCGTCCACTCGACGGCGTAAACCGCAAAACGATCTTCCACTCCGGGAATTCTGACAAAAGCGCCTTTCGAGGAATGCGTTCCGGAATTTCCCGCATGAACCGTAGCGTGAACCTGCGTCGGATTAAATCCCACATATTCCATAATGTCGATTTCGCCGCATTTCGGCCAACCGATTTCTCGAATATTGGTTCCCAACATCCAGATAGCCGGCCACGCGCCCCGTCCTTTGGGAAGTTTTGCGGAAACCTCAATTCGTCCGTACGTCCAAGCGGCTTTTCCCTCCGTCGTAATACTTCCAGAAGTAATTTCCGCAACCTGATTATTCTCTTCGAAATGCTCCTTAAAACTCTCAATCGTCAAAACGCCGTTTTTCTGATAAACGTTCTTCTCTCTTTGACGAGTATAGAATTGGGATTCGCGATTCCGCACAAATCCATATTCGTAGCCCCATTTTTCCGGGTCCGGAAGGCCGACTCCGTCAAATTCGTCATTCCAGACCAGCTTAAGCGTTTTACCGTCGTTCGTCCTGACCGTTTGCGGAACATCCAGCGCAAAGGAATCGCCCGTTCCCAATCCGACAAGAAAACAAACTATCAACGCTCTTAAAGAGAATTGAGCATATTTCATATCAAACTCCTTACTCTTCCTGAAAAAAACGCAGAAAAATTATCGTCCAAACGCCAAGCTGTTCGTCCAAACGCCAACCGGCCTACCGACTTTTATTACGTTTTCCAGTTCAGAAGGACGAAAAACACAATCAATAATAAAATTTAATACGGAACCGTAAACGCTCGTCTCAATCCCCGTCGGCAGATATTTTAGAAATAAATCTCTGAAAAACGTTTTGTCAATCCATTAAACCGCCGCCGTCTCCTGGCTGTTTCTGAAAATTCAGATCTCCAGCCGCGCACTTTGGGCAAATTCCCTGAATATCAACCGTCGTATCAAGGATCTGATAACCGGCCGGTATCCGACACTCCGAAATATCAATGCGCTCGCCCGCGCTTCGCTCCACATCCAATACGTAACCGCAGTTTACGCAAATCAAATGATGATGCGGAGTCATAAAGGCGTCGTAATGAGTCGCGGAACCCGGATGATTCAGACGACGAATCATCCGACGCCGGGCAAAAGTATCCAGAATACGATAAACGCTCATTCTGGACACTTTTTGATTATCGGGATGAAGCTGTTCGTAAATCATATCGGCCGTCGGATGATTCTTCATTCCTACCAGCGTCTGATAAACGATAAATCGCTGAACTGTTGCCGCCAGTTTCCTTTGACTGCATAATTCACGAAATTTCCGGTATTGAGAATCATCTTTCATCATTTTAAACCTCTTCCTACAAATATTTCAATTGATATTTTATAGCATTTTTCTCGTTTGTCAAGTTCCCGATTGTGTTTTTATATAAAATTTTTTATTTTTTAAAAGATATTTGTTTCCCAGAGAAATCAGCGTTGAAATATCAAAAAAATATCTTTTCACGCAATATGCGCAAAAAGATATGCTCAAAAAATTCAACGACTTAAAAACACCCCGAACAGAACGTCGGCGTATTAAAGCATTTTGACTAAAGCCAAAGCTTCAAACGTCCGTCCAGCATGTCGGGGAGTTTTTCCTGCACGGTACGCAAAATCGTTTCAGACGTGCTTCGCGCCGTAAAATGCGAGGCGATAATCAGTTCATTTTTGAATTTTTCCCGACGCTGCACGACGTCGTCAAGATGAATGTGTCCAAATTTATGAATTTTTCCGCTCTGATGCCGTTCTTCCACAAAAGTCATTTCCATAATGAGAACTTCCGCGTCGTAAAAAATGGGATTAACATCCAGACCAATCTGATTTGAGTCTCCCAGATACGCGACTTTAGGCGTTTTAATTTCATACGTAATATTTTCCCCCGATTCTTTCAGCCGTCGAATCTCATCGCCGGAAAGAGAAAGGTACTCCGGAAGAAGTTTTTTGCGCCGTTCAAAAACAACGTACCCTAAAGAATCAATTCGATGAGACGTTGGATACGCTTCCACAACAATCTCGCGGGACAATTCAACAGAATCTCCAGGACTGAGGCCAACCAGCTCGCACGGAAATTTTCCGCAATCCAGATGAGACCAGACTTTAAGAAGTTTGGCCGTCAGATTCACAAAATTTTTCGGCAGATAGATTATCGGCGGCGGCATTTTCATCATACGGCGCCGCGCGACATAATTCGGAAGCATCGCGATATGGTCCAAATGCGTGTGCGAGACAAACCAGTTTTGCGTTCCCATGAATTCCCACGGCTGAGCTCCAAGGTCAAACCCAAGATGAAACTCGGGAATACGCCAGAAGGTCTGAATCACAGCGCGTGAAAACCCCTCGATTGTGAAATTTTTGAATTTTAAATGTCGGTATGGAATATCGCGCATAAAATATCTGAAAAAAGAGGAACAAACGTTTTGAAAATACCAGGGATTTCGAAAGTTTTTAAATTATCATCGGAACTAAAAATAAAATGAGTATTCCGCGCGAACCGTATTTTGCCGCGTTACGCGGAAGTAACTCCCGCGCTGTTGATCTCCCGCGTCCAACCTTCTCCGGGGTGCAACCAGATTTCGCCAAAGAGTTGATACTGTTCAACCTCCACGCGATAATTTCTCACCAGTTCCAACGAGGCCAGAAAAATTCCCACGAGCGTTGTTTTGTGCATTCCGGGCTTAAACAGTTCGGAAAAGGAAGTAATTCCATTTTCAGCCAGTCGATCCTGAATACGGGCCATATGCGCTTCAATCGGAGTCTCTTCATAAACGATGTTCGTCGGTACCGGTCCGTTCGGCTCCTTGATGATACGGCCAAATGCGCTCACCAGATCCCAGAGATCGACGTCCATAATCGGCTCTTCCGCCAGGTCGCGCGAACGTCGCGGACAGTCGTTTGCCAGACGCGCGTAATTTTGCTGCCAGCGGCGTCCGCGTTCTTCAAGAAGACAAGCGGCGTCGCGATATTTTTTATAGTCGAGAAGCTGTTGAACAAAATCCTCATGCGGATCTTCTTCCTCAACTACCGCTTCCGTCTCGCCGGGCAACGCTTCCTGCACGCTCATTTCAAGAAGCCATCCTGCCTTGGCGACAAATTCGCCGGCCAGATCAAAGTCAATATACTCCAAAATATCAACGTATTCATTAAACTGATCGATAATCTCGCTCACGCGAACGTCCGCAATATTCAATTCCTTCCGTTTAATCAAAAACAGAAGGAGATCGAGCGGACCGCGAAAAATATCGAGCTTAACAGTAAGCATAACGCCCCCGTATCCGAAGAAAAATTCCAAAACAGCAAAAACTCCCGCTTGATTTTATCAAAAAAGTAAAAAAAAGAAAAGAGCAAATTTTTTCTCTTGATTTTTTTGCCGTTTTTGTTTTCAGAGCGGTTCTGTTTTTAAAAAAACATTGGAAACGGGGAATCCGAACTACTCGAACAAGGCGGAACCGACGCGGACGATCGTCGCGCCTTCGGAAATTGCGATTCGAAAATCATGACTCATGCCCATTGAAAGCTCGCCGCCAGGAAGAAATTCATCCCTCAAAATCCGAAGAGACGCGAACTGACGATGCGCTTCCGCTTCATCCGCGTCCAGAGAAGTCATTCCCATAAAACCGGCGATATCAAGATTCTGAAGTTCCATAATTTCTGAATAAAACTCTTCAAATTCCCGGCGCGAAAATCCGTGTTTATTTTCCTCGCCGCCAAGATTAATCTCGATAAAAACTTTTCTGCGGATATTCAGCTCCGCGCTAATCCGATCCAGAGTCTGAAGCAGTTCAAAACTCTCCCCGGAATGAATAACGTCCGCGATCTGAAGAATCTTTCTCGCCTTATTCCGCTGAAGGGGGCCGATGAAATGCCATCGAAAAGCCGTCTCCCGAACAGATTTCATCTCTTTGAGTTCTTCAAATTTTGGAAGAAAAATCGGAAGCCGATTCTCGGCAAAATCACGGCAACCCGCTTCATGAAGCTCCAGAATCTCCTTCGTACCCGAAAAATACTTCGTGACGCCGACAAGCGTAACGTCTTCCGGTTTCCGACCGGAAGAAATGGCCGAGTCCGCAATCTGGTCGAGAATCTTTGCGTAATTGGAATTTTTCATTATCTTTTTCCTGAAAAAAGAAAACCGACCTGAAAAACAGATTTCAACTCTCCAACGGCCGCGTCATCTTCATCGGATCCAGAACGTCGTTCAGTTTTTCAGGCGGAAGGACATTCTGTTCCAGACAAAGTTCGCGAATCGTCTTTCCCGTTTTGAACGCCTCTTTCGCCAGCGCGGCCGCTTTTTCGTAACCGATATGCGGATTGAGAGACGTAACCATGGAAAGACTCTGTTCCACCGCAGACTCGCATTTTTCTCGATTGGCTTTCAAACCGTTAACGCACCGTCTCGTAAAGACGTCGACGCAGCGAGCCATTAATTCCGCGCTTTCCAGAAGAACCGCGGCCATCAGAGGCATCGTTACGTTCAACTGAAATTGCCCGCCGACTCCGCCGCAAACGGCTATCGTCGAATCGTTGCCCATAACGCGAGCCGCGACCTGAATCATGCTCTCGCAAAGAACCGGATTCACTTTTCCCGGCATAATAGAACTTCCAGGCTGAAGATCGGGAAGCGCTATTTCATAATAGCCGCAACGCGGACCGGAACCGAGCCACCGGATATTGTTCGCAACGCTCATGAGCGTAACGGCAATCGCTTTCAAAAGCGCGTGGCAACGGACGACGCCGGTCCGCTGCGCGTTGGCTTCAAAGTGATTGACGGCTTCGCAGAAAGGTATTCCGGTTTTTTCCGTCAGAAAACCCGCGACTTCCGCCGCAAATTTGGGGTGCGTATTAATCCCGGACCCAACGGCCGTCCCGCCGGCCGGAAGTTCGTAAAGAGCTTTTTCCGCCGTCTGGGCGTCCTCCGCCGCAAGTTGAATCTGACGCGCCAGACCGCCGAATTCCTGCCCCAACGTCATCGGCGTAGCGTCCGCCAGGTGCGTGCGCCCTATTTTTAAAATATCCGCCCATTCCGCCGCCTTTGCCTGAAACGCCGACGCGCACTCCGAAAGAGCGGGAATCAGGGAATTATGGATGACCTGCGCCGCGGCGACATGGATGGCCGTTGGAAAAATATCGTTCGTACTTTGCCCCATATTGACGTGATCGTTGGGATGAATCGTTTTCTTCATTTCAAATCGATCCTGACCGCAAAGTTCAATCGCTCGATTGGAAATCACCTCGTTCACGTTCATATTGCTGGAAGTTCCGGACCCGGTCTGGTAAATATCGACCGGAAACTGATCCGAATAATTACCGGCCGCAACTTCCAGCGCGGCGTTTTTCAGAGCCTCGATCTGCTCCGATGAAAGTTTTTTACCCAAAAGTCCAAGTTTCTCATTGGCGCTGGCCGCCGCCCATTTGACCAGACCGAGAGCCTGAATCATTTTGGAAGGCAAAGGAGCCAGAGCTATCGGAAAATTCTCTACGGCCCGCTGTGTTTGCGCCCCATAATAAACGTCGGCAGGAAGCCGCACTTCGCCCATCGAATCGCGTTCAATACGTTCTTTCATGGAAACTTTCCTTGCTTAAGAATAAAAATGAATCCGTCGGAAAACAGTTAGTTCAATCCACGTGAATTATGCCACGAAAAGAGAAAAAGTCAAGCCCCCCGAAAAGATTAAAAATGAATAACGGAGATAAAAGGTAAATAAAAAACCGGGTATTTGATGAAAACATGAAATACCCGGAAATCGAGAGATTCAACGCATCCGCCCCAGACTATTTTCTCTCGTCCAGAACTTTCAGGAGAAGACGCGGATTATCCGTATAGAAGCGCGTGACTCCGGCGTCGAGCAGGGCCTTCATGTCTTTTTCCCCGTTAACCGTCCAGGCTCCGACTTCAAACCCGGCGGCGCGAACCTTCGCGGCTTTTTCGGGCGTAACGTCTCGGAAAGCGAAAATCATCGTATTGAAACCGAGTTTCTTACCCAACTCGATATCGGCGTCCACGTCCGTTCCATAACGATCCCAGAACAGCTTCACGTTCGGAAATTCCTTTTTCGCCGGAATCAGGAGCGACTCGTGACCGTTAAAGCCAATCCACTCTTCCGCGCCCAGCTCTTTTACGAGCTTCACGATTCCCGGAAGCGAGTTCCCCTTCATGTGGAGCGTCAGACGGGCCTTTTTATTTTTCAGAATCAGCTTCAAGGCGTCTTCCAGAAGCGTTATTCTCAACGGCGGACACTGTTCAAGCGTCAGCTTGTTCCGTGCGCGGAATTTCTCGGCCATGTCCAGCTTGCTCAACTCGGCAAAGGCCGTTTTCGTAATTTCCAGATCCCGCGACGTATATTCGCCGGTCGTCGGATTATGAGAGAGAACCAGAACTCCGTCGGAGGTTGGAATAACGTCCGTTTCAATCCAATCCGCTCCGATATCGATAGCGAGCTGAAAGGCTTCAAGCGAATTTTCCGGACGTTCAATCGACGCGCCGCGATGCGCACAGACTCCGTTTTCCGGAGTTTGCGCGTTCGTCAGAGAAGGAATGAGCGCAAGCAGAAGCGCAGAGACGAACGCGGCGGCTTTTTTTCCTGAACGAGCGGCGCCCAGACCCAAAACTCCCATAAGAAGAAGGGCCCACGCCGAAGGTTCGGGAACGGCGCTGTGGTTCATGGAAATCGTAAGCAAACCGTCTTCAAGCGAATACGACCAGATATCCAGACTCTTACCAAGTTCGGTCGCTTTTGCAAGCAAATCGCCGAAATCCATTCCTTCCGGCATATTAAATCCGTCGGCTTTCAACTGGTAAGTCGCGTCCCACGCTTCATCCACGGTTAAATCGTCCATCAGAACCGCAATGTACGCGTCTTCGCCAAAGGCAACGTCTCCGAAAACCCATCCGTCCTCGTTCAAATATTCGGCCAGGTCGATAATCAGACCGCCGTTGACTGTCAAATCCGCCGAAGTTTCGTTGGAACCGACGACGCCGGTAAGATAAAGCTCTCCGCCCTCTTCCACAACCACGTTGGATTTGTTAAGTTTTCCGGTCAGACGCAACACGCCGCCGTCCACCGTCGTGTCGCCGGTATGGTTGCTCGTTCCGGCGTAGGTCCAGGTATCGGCTCCCGTTTTACGAACGCTGATTACCGTATTCGGGTCGGCGTTGAAATTTCCCGAAAAAACGTTTTTATCTTCTGAAATCAGCTGTTTATCATTTCCGACGACGACAGTCGGCGTTCCGGTAGACCAGGCGCTTCGGTAGAGCATCGCGCCTCCGACAAGGGCGCCGAAATAAAAATCTTCGTTCCCATTGGAAACAAGCGCGATTCCCTGCGACCCGTTAGCTATCTCGCAAATCGCGTTGGGAATGGAGGCTTCCGTACCGTAAAGTTCAAGCCAGCGGCTGGAATTAATCTTAATCGTGCCGGTAAACTCCGAGTTATCGCCGAAAAGCGCCAGCTTGCAGTTATTTTTCGTCGCGTGAAGAAGCGTACCGGAACCGGTCAGACTGCCCAGAACGGCCATATCGTTTCCGTCCGTCGCATTATAAAACGCGAGAGTTCCGTCCTGAATATCGATATTCGACTTGACGACTACATAGTCGCTCTTCTGATTGTCGCTATACGACTTGTAAACAGTTTCCTTCGCCTGACTTTTCGGGAACGTGATACTCCACGTACCGGCGCCTTTTTTCACGATGTTCGACGTAATGTACTGCGAGTCGGTCGCCGGATTGAAAATACGCGAGGACCACGGAGACGCGGCCGTCTCGAAGTTGATTTTTCCGCTCCAGGTCGCGTTGTCGGAACGGTTCATTATAAACGTTCCGTCTTTTCCAAGATTAATAACCGGAGACGCGATCGCACCGGAGGTTCCCCCGTTTCCAATCTGGAGAGCGCCCGCGGTAACGGTCGTGTCGCCCAGATACGTATTGTTTCCGGTCAGCGTCCAGGTTCCGGAACCGACTTTATTGACGCTGATGTAGTGCTTGGGATTCTCCGGTTGCTGGTCGCTATGATAAATTTTTCCGGAATATGTCGAGTCGTTGTTCAGATAACCGACTTCGAGAACCATCGGGACTGTAGAAACGGAGCTGGACATGACGTCGCTCGGCGTTACGGAGGTTAAATCGCCAATTTGAAAAACAACCTTTTCGGCCGTAGAATGAACGGCTCCGGGAGCATATCCCTGACGTCCATATTGAGTTCCGGAACAGGAAAGGACGATGTTTTTCATGTTATAGTACGCGATCGTTCCGTCGAGCGTCGTCGCAGCGTCGCTGGTAAAAATTTCGATCCAGCGGTGTCCTTCCTGTGAAATCGTACCGGAAAAACCGTCAAGTTTTCCTTTTATGGTCAATTTCGTATTGAAATGATTAACGCCGGCCGTATGGCGTATCGTTCCGGTTCCCGTGATTGGCGCGGTAACGGTAACATTCCCCTCCGCAGTATGATTAAAAATCGTCGTACCCGAAACGGCCAGCGCGTCGCCGCTGATCGTACCGGCGGCGGAACTGGCGTAAGTCGTCGTATCTCCGTTCTTCGTTACGGTAATCGTAGTTGGAATCACGGCGGCAAAAAGCGGAGAAACGGTCAGGAGGGCGCCGACGCACCAACTGAAAATTCTGGTTTTATTCATAAAATCTGCTCTTTAATATATCGGTGTTTTTCAAAGTTTCCGTTTATATTGACGCTTTACGCCGATTTCAGCTTTTACCGAATCCGACGAAGGAGCGTTCATTTATCCGTTAATCAAACGCCTCGGAAGAAGCGGCTTTTCCGTCGTTGCGGCTCCCCTTGCAGTAGTAAACCTCCGGGTCCACGCTGTAGCTGACGCGCTGAACGGACGCGTCGCACATCGCCATTCCGCAGCCGCCGGCGTGACAGCTGCCGAAACTGTAAGAATAAGTTCCGGAATCGGCGATTCCGCTTCGATCCTGCCTGATGATATCGCACTCGCCCCCGGAGTAGGCGGAGAAAGAATCTCCATTGAACTTACCGGTTCGAGTCGAACGCAGGCAATCGCGGTCTCCGCCGGTAAACGGACTGTAGTCGTCGCCAATCGTCTTGTCGCAATTTTCATAATAATCGGAGTTAAGCAACTTTTCCCCGATGAGGAACGTAATCGAGGTTCCGTCTCGAATTTCCCCCATTGTCACTTTAGAAAGAAAGAAAAGGACGCAGGTATTTGAACTGTGATAATTCGGCCAGCCCTTGTTTTTCACCCACCCCT
>CAZWOV010000065.1:0-10915 GCA_964635645.1 uncultured Planctomycetaceae bacterium
ATTTTTTGAAATTTCGATAAAATACTTTTCCAACTTCTTAAGCGCCTCTTCGTCGCTCAGCAGATACGTTTTCCCCGAAGAATCCCTGTCGCGCAAAATACAGAGATTAACGCCGACGGGAATAAACGGCTTTCCATTACTCAACTCAAGATAATTCGGATTTTTCGTAGAAACTCTAACTGCCGCGGAAGTATCCGGAACAACTTCCGACTCGCGGGAATACGGCTCGTCCCGTCTATTTTTCAAATCCAGCCGACAAAACTCCGAATCATTCGCCGCGCGACTCGCCTGAAAGACAATCGTGGACGGTCGATTATTCTTCTCAAATATCCAATCGGACGAAACGCCCGTTTCCGCTGCAAAAATTTCTGTTTTACGGACGTTCCAGTCAACGCCAATTACAGACAAAAATAAAAAGAATAAAAAAATACGTTTCATGAAATTCTCCTTTAATACTTCAAAATTTCAGCCTTTATTTTTCAGTATATCATAAATTGGCGGAAGATCAATACGACAAAAGAGCAATCTGGAACTTTTTTATCCTTACTCCCCCCAGACGTTTGACGGCAAATAAAACTTCTTTTTCATATCATCCGTTATTGAAATAAGATCTCCCCAATATCCAGAAATCTTAAAAAAAAGCCGCAACGACTTGACATTCGCGGATAAAGCGGATATACTTGATAAAAGACAATTATCTTTTACTTTTTCCTTCCATCTTTCCACTCCGCGAGGTTTCAAATGAAACGTCAAAAAATTTCCCTGTTCGGGCCATACGTGCGATTGCCCCTGTTTTTAAGTCTGTGGACCGTTTTTTTTATTTCTCCGCTCTGCGCAAAAGAATCGGACGAAGCGTCCCTCCTGATAAGCGATTTTTCTTCTAACTCGTTGAACTGGTACGATTCCAGCGGCGGAAAAATGAAACTCGTCTCAATCCCTGAAGGTCTGCGTATTGACACGAATTTTACCGAATCCCCCAATACGGAACGCGTTTCTATTGACGCCAACGTTAATCTGGATCTCGCCGACTGGAATCAGTTTGAGGTTGAAGCCTCTCTTACCAATCCCAAAATCTTCACCAATTCCGCGCTGTACTTCCACAGCGGAAACGGCTGGTATTCATGCTCCGCCGCTATTCCCTCCGAATCTCGAAAAAAAATCCGGTTCAGTAAATCAGACTTTCATACCGAAAACCAACCGGCAGGCTGGGATAAAATCGACAAAATCCGTATTTCTTTCTGGCGTATGGGAAATGAAGAAAGCTCCGTCGTTCTTTCTTCCGTAAAATGCGTTGCTCAAACAATCCTCTTCGTTTCCGTCCTGAACGCTCAGGGTGAAGAACGCTGGATCGGCAAAAATAACGCGACCATCCTTTCCAAAAGCCTGAAAGATATCGGCGTCGACTCGGACTACGCCGTCGTCCCGCAGAATATGGACTTCGGCAAATGGGAAAAAATGCTGGAAAAACGCTTTATGCTAATCATTAATCATACGATGCATCTGTTGCCCGAGACCCGTAAATTTCTCATCGACTGGGCGGAGAAAAACCAGACCTCCGTTCTGTTTCTGAATGAAGATCTTCGTGAAAATCCGAATGCGTTTAATGAATTTTTAGACGCCATGTCCAAATCTGCAAAGCTCAGCAAACAGATTGAAAAAAATTTCATCGAATATGCCGTAACCGTTTTTAATCGGAAAATCAAAGGAGCTAACGCGGTAAAAGAAAAAGCTCAAAACGTCTTTGAAACAAAAGGAATGATTTCCGGAATCAATTTCTGCGAAAAAACACACCAAAAATATCTTGCTCGCGAAGTCAGTCGGTTTAACAAGGATAAATCCATGAAATTCCGCGCATGGTGGAACCATAACGGACTCGGAGCTTATCCTGGCGACTGGAAAAGAACGGCGAAAGAATTAAAAGCCGCCGGATTTACCGCCGTCATCCCCAATATGCTCTGGGTCGGCGAAACTCTTTATCCAAGCCAATACGCGCCGACGTCGGACAAGTGCGCACAATATGGCGACCAGATGGAGCAATGCGTGAAAGCATGCCATGACGAAGGGCTTGAAGTTCATGTCTGGCGAGTTTGTTTCAATGCCAAATCGCATATTTCGCCTGATTTATTCGCCAAATATGAAAAAGAAGATCGTTTTCAAAAATCGTCCGACGGCTCGACGTTACCGTGGCTCTGTCCTTCGCACCCGGCCAATATCGAACTGGAAACAAACGCCATGCTCGAACTCGCTGACAAATACAAAGTGGACGGAGTTCATTTCGACTACATTCGATTTGACGGCATGAACGGTTGTTTCTGTCAAAGATGCCGACAATTATTTGAAGAGGCAAGCGGAAAAAAAGTTGAAAACTGGCCGCAGGACGTCGTTTCCGGAAAAAGCAAAAAAGAATTCCAGGAATGGCGCGCCTCTATCATTACCAATATCGTAAAACGCGTTCATGACGAAATGAAAGCCAAACATCCTAAAATTAAAATTTCAGCCGCCGTTTTCTCCGCCTACCCCTCTTCTCGCTACAGCGTAGGACAGGACTGGGCGCTTTGGGCAAAAAAAGGATATGTCGATTTCCTCTGTCCAATGAACTACACGATGGACTCCGTGTCTTTTGAAAATATCTCGCGTAATCAGCAGGAAGCCGTTCCCAAAGGATTCCCGCTTTATTTCGGAATCGGAGAATGGAAGCTCTCGCCGGACGATACCTTTTCACAAATTCAAAAAACGTACCAGCTCAACGCTCAGGGGTTCACGATTTTTGATCTATCGGAACGTTCCGCTCAACGCATTCTTCCTCCTTTAACTCCACAGAAAAAAAATAAAAAATAGTCTATTTCGATCCGGAACGACCAACGTGAACTCTCCGCGCTCTTCCGGATCTCTTGTTTTAAATAAACGATTCCATTTTTCCTAAACTTCGTTCGACCTGATTTTTTCCATTTTTTATGAATATTTCAACCGCTCTCATCTCACGTCTTGTTCGCTGGTACGAGGAAAACGGGCGAAGCTCCCTTCCTTGGCGTCAGGACCCAACCCCATATCGCGTTTGGGTCAGCGAAATTATGCTCCAACAAACTCAGGTCAAGACTGTTTTGGACTATTATTCCCGTTTCCTTTCCGCATTTCCAGACGTTCAGGATCTTGCTCGCGCACTTGAAGAAACGGTGCTGCGTCAATGGGAAGGACTCGGTTACTATCGTCGAGCGCGGCAAATGTACCAGGCGGCCCAAATCATCATGCAAAAAAATAACGGGCGTTTTCCTGAAACTTTTTCTGAAATTCTTGCGCTCCCCGGAATCGGTCGCTACACCGCGGGCGCCATACTTTCTTTTGCGTTCGATAAACGTTTCCCCATCCTCGAAGCCAATACCCGGCGCCTTTTTGCAAGACTCAACGCGCTGGAACAGCCAATTTCGTCAGGAACAGCGCAAAAAATTCTTTGGAAAACGGCTGAAGAATTCGTCTCGTCTGAAACATCGTCTGAATCTCCGCGCCTGTTGAACACCGCGTTAACCGATCTGGGAAGTCTCGTCTGCACTCCGCAAAATCCGCTGTGCGAAAAGTGCCCCTTTCAAAACGAATGTGAAGCCCGACGACGAAATCTTACGTCGAAAATTCCGCTTTCAGCCTCCAAATCAACGTATGAAGATCGGCGGGAAGCGGTCGCTCTGATCGTTCGTCCTTCTTCTTTTTCAGAACAAAAGAAGAATCTTTCCGCCGTTGAACGGGAAATTCTTCTCGTTCAATATGTTGAAGGAGAATGGTGGGCCGGTCTCTGGGACTTCCCGCGCGCAGAAATCAAAAATAAAGAAAATATCCAGGATGAACTTCAATCCTTCGTCCAAAAAACGCTGGGCGTCGAAATCAAGCCGACAGAGGAAATCGGAACCATGCGGCATTCCGTTACGAAATACCGTATTCAACTGCATATTTTTCGCACAGAACTAATTGCCGCCAATCAAACCGTTTCTGGACCGAGCGATCAAAACGTCTCATGGCAAACTCCAACCGGCGGAAAAATCAAATGGATTCCCGAATCGGCGCTGGAAACCTTTCCACTTTGTTCAAGCGGACGTAAAATCGCTCGAAAACTTCTTTAACACAAACTCCCGGAAAAAACCAGTCGGCACAATTACTGAACAAAATAAAAAAACGCCGACGTTCAATCGCCTGAAAGCTGAACGTCGGCAGATTCTTCAATCATGATTTTGGCTTGGCTTAACGCTTTTTTTCTACGATATTTGCGCCAATCTGAAGCCAACCGTTCTTAGCCTGAATAAACGCAGGCTGAACGTAAAGATCGGCAAAACGTTTATTCTGCTCGTTCGGTTCCGAAACAAGCGCTCTTTCCTCCACGACGAACTCCGGCTTAAACGCATTCTGCAAACGCTTTGCCATAATACGGCGCAAACTCACGATACTTCCCGGAAGACGTTTTCCTTCCGCAGGGTTAAAGTCCGGCGGGAGAATTTCAATTTCACCATGACGTTTCATCACAAGTTTACCGCCGTCGACTTTCACGTCGTAGGCTATCGTCGCGTCAAGAGCGGGGTACTCCTTACCCTCGTTAATAATTTTTTCACAGTGAATCCGACAGACGATTCGTCCCTCGTTAAACGAGACGGTAATCGGCCAATTCTGCGCAAAACAGATACTCCAATCCGCATTCTCGCCGGATTCCTGCCGACGATTCAAGACTTCCCTAACCCAATTGGGCGAAAGAGCCTTAAACTGTCTGCGGGCGGATTCATTCAAATTAACGCCGTCCAAAAATCCGATGAAAAGTTCCTGCAACGCGCTTTCATGAATCGCGAAATAGATATCCGATTTCGTTTCCACGTTTTCAGGCATGGCGTAAGCGCCCATTCCATCGCGGCAAACCAGACGACCTTGAACGTGGACGCCTTTCTCGCCAGAAGACGTTCTGATCTCTTCAAGCTGAACGCCGCGCGGACCCAGCTGCTGATAAATCATTTCCGCCATTTTTTCATTGACCGCCGTCAGAGCCTGGTCAATCGGTCCGTCAAGCTGTTTCTGGAGACGTCGCGCACTTTGCGCCCTGGCCTGTCTCTCCGTCGAAGGTTTCTGGGCGTAAACGCGTCGCGTTGCCGCATGCTCGACAACGCGACGATTGTGGACGTCCGAAATATCATTGATTTTGGAATTCGTCTGAATACTGACTTTCGTCGAATCGGTTTCAAAACCATCCTCGCCAAAACGAATCGTCTTCACCGCTTTCACCTGACTCTTCGCAGTGGACGACACGACGACCGACTTCGCGTAAGCGTTCGAGCGACTATCAGCCGTTCCCGCCAGTTCAATCGACATTTCCGCCTGTTTTTCATTGGCAACCGGTTTCACATTCAAAATACCTTTGAATTGGGACGTACTGCGTACTGTCGCGCTGGAAATGTTGTCCGCCGTCGTTTCCGTACGCTCCATCTCCTGCGTTCCCAGACGCTCAAAGAGCTTTCCGTCAATATGCATAATCATATTGGGGTTTTTCCAGAGTTCCCGGGTCAATTGAACAAGCTCCGGAGACTGCCCCATGGTCGCCATCCAGTCAAGCATATCTTTAATCGCATTCTGAATTGTGGAATCAGGAGACTCACGGAACATCACGATCAGCTTCGCCAAATCGTTTTTACCGGTTTGGAATCGTTCTTCCGCACTTTTGAAATCGAGCGACTGATTTTTTATCGCAAGATAATGAGCAATCGCTTTGCGAAGATTCACAAAATAGTTCAATTCCAGACCGTATGCCCCGCAGGAAAGCCGACGATAAAGAGCGTTGAGAACTACCGGGTCGCTTGAATTCTGTTTCCATTCGTCCCATTTCAGGAAATCTCTCCACGATTTTGCCTTGGCCGCTCCCGCCTTTTGAAAGAGCTGGTCAAGGGACCGCGTCGCATTTTTAATCTCGACGTAAGCCGCGTCAAGGTCTTTTTCTTCCGGAGCGACATACTGCGCCCCAAGCCAGGCGTTCGCCAATACGGCAGAATCCGCTGAAAAATCCCCCGTCATTTTTTCCGACGGCTCGTTTATGTTCAAAGCCGTCCCGGAAGCGTCCATATCCGCCGTCTGTTTCAGACGATCGGACAAAGTAAAATGCCGCTTCGGAAGTTCAGGAAAAAACGCGGGCGCAGTCTCTTCTGCCGACGCCGTTTTTTCATCAGATTCGTCTGTTTGAGCAGTTTGAGCGATTTTCGCTTCCGGAATAGAAGTTTCAGACTTACCCCGGCTGATTTCGGAAAGCGAATTGACCTTGGCAAATAACTCCGTCTTTTTCTCTTCCAGAGGCAAAGCGTTTGCCGTTTCCATTTTCTTTACCGGAATCTCAACCGATTTCTCTTCCTTCGAGAAAAGATTTTCTTTTTCAGACGAAAGCAAAACGCCGCGGCCAATCTGCGGCTCCGCTTCTTCGGAATGTTTCGACGCCAACAGGGAATTGCCCGTAGTCAGCGGCATATTTGCCGTCATACTCCGGGATTCCTCTTCAAAAAGTTCCGTTGCGGACGAAAACGAAACGTTCGCTTCAGAAACCGCGGGAGTTTCTTCTTCCACATTCTGAACGATTTGAACTTCATTCTGAATTTCCGCATCCACGGTTTCAGGAATAGTGGGCGCCGGAGAATATTCATCCAATTCCGAACCATTCCGACGGCTTTCCGCATAAATTTCCGACGCGGTAGCTTTTTGGAAAAGCGTTACGAACGGGGTCGTTTCATTCCACGCCATCAATGCGCCAAGAGATTCGCGAAGCCGCAAAAGAACCGGATATTTATCAAGCCCATATGCAAATTTCAGCGTCACTAATGCGGAATCAAGTTTTTCACGCGATGTTTGCGAATACTCTTCAACATTTGACGTCAGAGAAGAAATATCAAGATACTCTTTCCAATTCGTTTGAGAAACGGCGTCGGAAGCCAAAAAACGTTCCGCCGCCGTCGCGTCGTTCAGAACAATCTCCCGCAATGCGGATTCCGTATTTTGGTAATTCTGAAATTCCCTGTTAAGAGAAATTCCCAAAACGGTCAAAAACAGAAGACTGATTCCAAAACAAACGGCTACTTTTATCGTGGGCATTCGAAACTCCAAAATTCAACTGAATTTTTATTCTCTTCCGGCAAAAACACGCAAAGAAACACTTTTGGTTTAATCGTTAAAATGCAATTCACAATTAAAACAACTTTCTCGTTTTCATTCAGATTTTCAGAATCCCCCCCCTTCACGAATCTGTTTTTTCAGATATAACGAGTAGAAAATTTACTTAAACTTTACCTGACAGGAAATATTTTTGCTATGAGTCAAATAAACAAATTGAATTCACGCCTGTTTCAGGTGTTTACTTTGGGCTGTAAAGTAAATCAGTACGAAAGCGAAGAAATCCGACAAGTCCTCCTGGATGCCGGATTCCGCGCCATGGAAAAAAACGTTCCCGAAACCTGCGGCTCGAACGCGGACGCGTCGGCGTTGAACGTCTCGTCGGAAACGCTGTCGGTATCCGAGTCGCCGGAATGGATTATCGTCAACACGTGCGCCGTCACGCAGGAATCGGAAGCAAAATCCAGAAAACTTATTCGGCAACTTATCAAACGAAATCAACCGAAAAACGTCCTGGTTTTTGGTTGTTCAGTGGAAAACAATGCGCGTCAGTTCGCTGAAATTCCCGGCGTTACTCACGTCGTCGCCGGTAAGGAATACGGCGGCAACCGAGTCGCCGCCGTCCTCGACGCCATTGGAATCAAACGGGAAATCTGCGAACAGGCGCTTGAAAACGGACTCCGCGCCTTTGGCGAACGTCACCGCGCATACGTCAAAATTCAGGACGGTTGCCGCCAATTCTGTACTTACTGTCTGATTCCTCATCTGCGAAACGAACTTTCAAGCGTACCGGAAGACGAAGTTATCGATGAAGTTCGCTCATTATTGAAGCACGGATACCGCGAAATTATTCTTACCGGAGTTCATCTTGGATATTACGGAGTTAATCCGCGAAGCAGAACGCAAAATCTATGGACGATCGAAGATAGAACGCGCCCGCGGGAAACCAATTTGAGCGCTCTCATGAAACGTCTTGTCGAAATAAATGTCAACGATGAATCAGACGTTTCTGAATTTCGCATCCGTCTTTCAAGTCTTGAAGCGCATGAAGCCGACGACAATCTGCTGCAAATTATGGCCGAAAACAGAGCAAGAGTTTGCCCTCACCTTCATCTCTCCATGCAGAGCGGCTCGCCAACCGTCCACAAAAGAATGAATCGGCCGGGAACCGTCGAACAGTATGTCGATCGTTGCGAGGCCGCAAAAAAAATCCTGGATCATCCCGCGCTGACTACCGATATTATCGTCGGTTTTCCCGGCGAAACAGAAAAAGAGTTTCTCGAAACATGCGACGTAGTCCGTACGATCGGCTTTTCAAAGATTCATATTTTCCCTTTCAGCGCGCGCCCGGGAACTCCCGCAGAAAATATGGATGGAAAAATTCCTGGCGAAGAAAAAAGACGCAGAGAACTCTATCTTGCTGAAATTGAACGTGAAATGCGCAGAAAATTTATCGATTCTCTCCAAAAACGAGGAACGCCGTCTCAATTTCTCATTGAACGTTTTTGTCCGGAAAGCGGAATGATTACGGGAACCTCCGAATACTATCTACAGGAAAAATTCCCGGGATCAGAAAAAGACGTCGGGAAGTTTCTGTTGCGGTAACGGTCCCAATCATAAATTCAAAAATCATGGGAAACGCTTCGGTTTCCCATGATTGGTTCGTCATGTCCGTTATCCGGCCCGTCAGTCCTCAATTTCTTTAATCCAGATATTTCTGAATCGTACAGGATTGCCGTGATCCTGAAGGTTAAGCGGAAGTTTAGCTTCATGGGCCTCGTAAACCGGAGGTTTATACCAGAAAGTACCTCCCAGAAGTTCAAAGTCGTCCTGAACCACAACGCCGTTCTGCACCACCGTCAGACGCGCTTTGCGGGTAACGTTGCCGTTCGCGTCAAATTTTGGCGCAGTAAAGGTAATATCATAGGATTGCCATTCGCCGGGTTTCCGACATACGTTTTTCAACGGCGGATTCTGTTTGTAGATAGCCGCGCACTGACCGTCAAAATACGTATCGTTCTGATATGAGTCAAGAATCTGAACCTCGTATTTTCCCATAATGTAGACGCCGCTGTTGCCGCGTCCCTGCCCATGCCCCTGAACCTTTTCCGGCGAGGCCCATTCAAGATGAATCTGACAACTCCCAAACGCCTGTTTCGTAACGGCAGTTCCGCCGTGAACCTCGGCGTAACCGTCCTTCACGACCCAGTTATCCACGCCGTAAAAGTTCTTTTTCATGTCGGAACCGTCAAACAGAACGACCGCTCCCTCCGGAGCCGGAGTACAAACCGGTTGAGCGCCCTCGACCCGCTCCGGACGATCCCAAATAACGCCGTTTTTGTACTCAAGCTGCGCTTTTGCCGAATTCGTAAAGCACATGGAGACAAATAAAAAAAACAGAATCGCGGAAGGCAAATTTTTAAGAATCATAAATCACTCCTGAAAACAAAATAAACTGGAAGGTTCGTCAGATTAAAACCATAACAAGGGTATGCGACGTTAATCGACATACCCTTGCTTTTATCCTGCTATTTTCAGAAAACCGGATCAATCTGGAATCTGAGCGGGCATCATATCGCGGCGATTCGCAAGCGCGGCATGAATGGAACCTTCAATACTGTAGCTGATGGAATGAACGGAACCGTCCGCCATGCACATTCCAAATCCGCCGGCATGAGGAGCGCCGAAGGACGACGGAGCGTAATTTGAAGAACCGCCGTTCGTGGTAGTCCGATCCTGCATTGGAGGATAAGACGTACCGGTAGCGTCAACCGTTCCGGAACTCTGACTAAAGTTGGTGTAATGACCGGCAGAACGGAAGTTAGAGTTTCCCGCGCTTCCCGTTCCGTCGGACTGCGGTCCGGAATACATCACGTGCGTGTCGCCTTTTTCGGATTCCTCGTATTTATCGGCATAAACGAATTTTTCGCCCGCGAGATAGGTATTGGTCGTTCCGTCGCGAACCTCGCCCATTTTCACCGCGCTGCAGTCGAAAATCATACCGGTGGGGAGGGTGCCGGAATTTTTAATGTTCTTGTTCTTTTCAGAATAGGAGGCGTTATTGCTGACGCTAATCGACGTCGAGCCATAGTTTCCGGCATAGTCCGTTTTCGCGCCTTCGCTGGCGCTGAAATTGGAGTTGCTGTACGAGGAGGTTCCGAGCTTGTAAACCTTAGTGGTACGGCGCGACGGGCAGATGAAGGAATCCAGCGGAGTCGAAAGGACCTCGTCCGTATCCAGCTTCGGAGCGCTGGTGGTACTGGTCGTACCGGAGCCGAGCTGGTAAAGCGCGTTCTGTTCCATGAAGGGAAGAAGCGAGTAGACCCAGGAACCCGGCTGGCCTTTGCCAAAGCCCTTGTTCGGGTCGCCGACGTAGGTTGAATTCCAACCGCCGGACGGGAAAATCTGATTACCGCTCTCGTGGTTCAAACAGGCAAGACCAATCTGCTTCAGCTTATTGTTGCACTGCATTCGTCGAGCGGCTTCGCGCGCCTGCTGAACTGCCGGAAGCAAAAGACCAACCAACATACCGATAATCGCAATCACCACAAGCAATTCCACAAGGGTAAAGCCTTTGCGCTGTGTCATATTTGTTCTCCCATAAAAGATAAGTACCCAGTCAGTTCAAGCCTCTCGTCTGTCGCCTGAAAGCTGACATAGACCATTCTGCATTTTAACACATTTTTCATAATTTGTCAAAGAGGGGCGCCCCCTTTTTCAACAAATTATTTACTATTTCTGAAAAATATATTTTTCTTAATTTCTATCTATACGAAACATTTTATTATTTAGTTGGGGCGTT
>CAZWOV010000066.1:0-10850 GCA_964635645.1 uncultured Planctomycetaceae bacterium
AAACAGATTTCTCATAAATTCCGTTTCGGCAGTAATATTTTTCTTTTAGGCCAACTTGGTTCCTCTGAGAAGAATCAGCGGTACGCCGATCTTTTCGGGTCTCTGTTTAATTCCGCGTCCGTCGCATTTTATTGGAAAACGATGGAACCGGAGCAGGGTAAACCGCGTTACGAAACGACGGATAAAGATACGCCGGAATACTGGGCGTCGCTTGCAGAGCCGTGGAAGGAACCCCACTGGCGCCGTCCGCCTACGGATTGTGTCGTTGATTTTCTTGAAAAACGCGGTCTTAATATTCATGGACACGCTATTATTTACGGAATGCGGCGCTGGGGACATCCGGAATGGCTTCCGACAGATCGAAAAGCGATGGAATTGCTTTTTGAAAAACGCGTTCGCGAATTGGCGGAACGTTACGGAAGCCGCGTTCATGAATGGGACGTGGTTAACGAGTGCATTGATCAGGCCAATCGAGGAATCATGCCCGACGACTATACTTTCAAAACGTTTGAGTGGACGAAAAAGTATTTTCCGGAATGCGTCCGTCTTTCAACGAATGAATGCGACGTAAGCTGGGGACCGAGCCGACGCTATGTCGAGATTGTGCGCGATCTTGCCGAACGCGGCGCAAAGGTGGACCTGGTCGGCGTTCAGGCGCATATTTTCGATAAGGCTCACAGTCAGAGAATTGCAGACGGCGCCAATAGTCACACGCCGGAAAAGCTCAATGCGGTTCTTGACGTTCTGGCTGAAACGGAACGCCCGATTCACGTGAGTGAAATCACGGTATCGGCTCCTGGAGACGACAGGAAGGGACGTTTGATTCAGGCCATGATTGCCCGTAATATTTATCGTCTCTATTTTGCGCATGAACATGTGGAGGCGATTACGTGGTGGAACGCGGCCGACGGCGGCGCGGCTCCCGGTGAACCGTCAATTTCGGGAGTACTCGATACGAACATGATGAAAAAACCCGTCTGGTATGCGTTGAATCATCTCTTCAATCATGAGTGGAGAACGGAATTAACGGCGGAAACCGACGCGGACGGAACCGTTCGTTTTCGTGGATTTCGAGGAAAATATCAACTTTGCTGGACGGATCAAAGCGGTCGGACATGCGAAAAATTTATCGAAAATGAATGAGACGGGAGGTTATTTTCGATAAAAAGGAATTTTACCAGTTCCGTGCGCCGCAGGTCCGCGGTTGCGTTTGCCGGGGACCTGCCTGCGGAAAGTTTCAGCCGCGTTTTTTTTCCGCAGTGCAGCAGATGAACGAGCGCGGCGGGAGTTCAATGCCGCGCGACGTATCGATGAAAGGACCGTCAAGATTTGGAAAAATGTCGTTGGGAGCGGTGTTTCCCGTGTTTGCGAAAAGACGCCATGAAAGACTTTTCAGACGTTCCGGAAACCAAAAATGCGCCGGAGATGATTCGTTTCGGAAAATAACCAGAATGTGCCTGCTTTCCGACGGCGCGTTTTGCGGAAAAGCGGCAAGCATGAACGCGAGGGTGGAGGAAGAAGAATCTACCCAGTCGAACGGTTTGCCGTCATGACGGAACCAGGCGACGTCCGGGAACTCGCTTTCCGGCGAATCCGGGGATCCGGAAAGAAAAGTCTGTCTGCGGAGCGCCGGTTCGTTGCGGCGAAATTCAATCAACGCGGAAACGAATCTTCGAAGTTCCGCGTTTTTCAGCGTTAAATCCCAGTTGAACCACGAAATGGGATTATTCTGGCAGTATGCGTTATTGTTTCCCGCCTGCGTTCGTCGGCACTCGTCCCCCATTAAAATCATTGGGACTCCCTGACTGAAAAGCAGCGTGGCCAGGAAGTTTTTTATCTGACGCAGCCGGAGTTCGTCCAGCTCCGGAATATCCGTCGGACCTT
The DNA here is from genome assembly GCA_964635645.1 of uncultured Planctomycetaceae bacterium. Lineage (GTDB taxonomy): Bacteria > Planctomycetota > Planctomycetia > Pirellulales > Thermoguttaceae > RGIG3701. The sequence goes on from CAZWOV010000066.1 coordinate 1,885, forward strand.
CTACGCCGAAGTTTTGCGAAAAACCGTTATTGTCTCCGTCTCGATTTTGCTCGCCGTTTTCTTCATTATGTTTCTGCGCGTAAGAGACCAGGTCGTTAAGCGTAAATCCATCGTGCGACGTAATGAAATTAATGCTGTGATAGGGGGCTCTTCCTCCCGGTTTAAAGAGATCGCTGGATCCGGCAACGCGAGTAGCCAGAAGATTCGTCATGAAATGGTCTTCGCGCCAGTAACGGCGAACGTCGTCGCGGTAACGTCCGTTCCATTCCGCCCATCGAATATGACTGAAGGCGCCTACCTGGTACGCGCCGGCGGCGTCCCATGCTTCCGCGATAATTTTCGTATCCGCAAGCATAGGGTCTTCCGCAATGGTTTCGACCGTCGGCGGATCGGTCATAAGATTGCCGTACCGGTCCCGACTCAGAATGGAAGCAAGGTCGAAGCGGAAGCCGTCGATATGAAAATTATGCACCCAGTATCGGAGGCAGTTGAAAATAAGTTCGCGAACTATTGGATGATTGCCGTTGACCGTATTTCCGCAACCGGAATAGTTGGCGTATTTGCTTTTATCATGCCTTTCCAGAATGTAGTAAACCGAATTTTCCAGTCCCTTGAAAGAGAGCGTTGGACCAAAGTCGTTTCCCTCTGCCGTATGATTAAAAACGACGTCCAGAATAACTTCGATACCCGCCTGATGAAGCGCAAGGACCATCTCTTTAAATTCCTGAACCTGAGCGCCCGGCGTCGAATTGGACGCGTAGCCCTGGTGCGGAGCAAAAAAAGCGACCGGATCGTATCCCCAGTAGTTTGTTCTTGGTTTCCGGTCGGGATTGGAAAACGGGTATTTTTCCGGAAATTCATGAACCGGCATTAATTCTACCGCTGTGATTCCAAGCGATTTAAGATACGGAATTTTTTCAATGACTCCGCGATAGGACCCCGGATAAGCGCAACGGCTGTTTTCCGATTGCGTGAAACCTTTTACGTGCATTTCATAAATGACGGTATCCGCCATTGGATAGCGTAAATGACGGTCGCCGCGCCAGTTGAAATGGTCGGAAACGACGACGCATTTCGGAGGCACGAGAACGTTATCTTCCGTGAAAAGATACGGTCCGGAGAGGGCTCGGGCGTACGGATCAATCAGACGCGCGGACGAGTCGAACCGAAGCCCGTTTTCCGGCTCAAACGGACCGTCCGCCTGAATGTGATAGAGCGTTCCTGGACCTTTGCCGGGAATAAAGACGGCCCAGACGTCGCCCCAGCGATTGGTTTCCGGATAAAGCGGAATCGTCTGCGAGGGATGAACATCGTTCGGCGAATCGTAAAACAGTATTCGTACTTTTCTGGCGTTCCGACTGAATATTCGAAAATAAACTCCTCCGTTCGCCAATTCCGCGCCGTATGGAAGCGCGTATTCAAAATATGGAGCCGGACTGATCGCGGCAACTTTGTCCCGCGCCTCATTGGAAACCGTCGAAATCGGAACCGTCGAATTGGGAACCGCCTCATTGGGAACTGTCGAGGTGGGGAATTCGTATTGCGAATAAGGCGTCGAATGGAATGAGTTTTTCGGTGACATCGGATTTTCAGGGTTAGAGAACACGGAAAAGGTCGGCGTTTTCTGAAAAAAACAGGAGTTAAATTTCTTATTTCGGCAATAAGCCCAAAAGTGAAAAATACCGCCGAAAGCGTTTCCGGGATTATCTAAAATCGACTGTTTTTTTGAAATTTACGTATCGCTTGTCTTATTTTTTGAATTCCTTGTGGCAGTCTGCGCAGGTTTCCTGAAGTTTGGCGAGGTTTTTGGGAGAGCTTTTTCGATCGCCGACTTCAAGAGTGATGAAGAGGTAATATGCGGCGTCTCGACTCCGCATACTGAATTCCTGCCATTTGTTAACAGCGTTTTCCGGCGCAGATTCACGATAGTTTGCGGTCAATCCCTGGAAAAGAGCCGCCATTCCGACAGCCTGAGACGCGACGTCTTCCAGCCCGCGGCGTTTCCTGATTTTTGTCTCGATTTCATTTTCATAAACGCCGATGGTTCGCATAAGATTTTGGGTATTGGCGACTTGAACGTCCCAGGCAGGATTTTTGCTTTCGTTTGCCGTGAACGCTTTTTGCAGATTTTTCCAGATTTTGCAGGCGGTTTCAGCCGACTCGGATTTTGACAGTTCAGACGCGTTTTCCGTGATGAGCGTCGAGCCGTCCTTGAACGGGCAGTATTGGTCGTGGAGTCCCGCTACCAGCGCGTAAACTGCGATAGCTCCAGAAAGACGATGAATATCGGCCTCTGAATCATCCCAGGAGACGGCGCCGGTTTGCAAAGCGTCCATTTTTTCCGTCAATTCCGCCGTCGTTGCCTGAATTTGCGCATAGAGCGTGTCAACCGGCGCGTAGGAAGTGGCCGCCGCGTCCGCCGGCGTGCGCATTTCCGCGGAAGTCTGGCACAGGGCGGGAACGACCGCCGCGATAGAAATCGTCAGCGTTATTTGGAAAAAAATAGACGAAAGGAATTTTTGGCTTAATTGAATTGAATGTTCCGGTTTCATGATTGTCTCCGTGCATAGGGAATGAGCGGCTCAAAAAATCAGCCGCGAACTGCGCTTGAATTTGCGCTTCCGAAGGAACTTCTGAATCAGATTGTCTGGCGTCAAAAAATTGAATATCCTAATCATATCTGATTTTATTTTTTACGCAAGGGTCTTTAATGAATATTTTTGCGATTTGGGCAAATTACAGTCGAAAGAGATCAAAATTTTTTATGAAAAAATTAAAAAGGTATTCCCAGTTTTTACGAACGTTCCATTTTTTTAGCGGACGGCGCGGGGAGTATTTTCCCGGTTTGAGTCAAAATATGGAAGAGGCGGCATAAGGCGGGGCGGTTTAGACTTCGTGGGAAATTAAAGTCTGCGCCTGAAAAAAACCGATGTGATTTCACGGAGGTTTTGAGAAATGTGAGAAATTCTAAAATCTGAAAAGGAAAAAACGGGAGCTTCAGTAAAGACGATATCTGAAATTTTCTATTCTTCGGACATTTCGGCATAGGACCAGGTTTTTTTCAGCCGCGGTATTTTCACGGAGAGGAATTATCGCGTATGGATTTTTGATACGCGCAGACTTCCCACGGCGTTATTTGAAATCAACGGTGAAAACGAACGGAATTTGATTTCAAGGGCGTTTGAGTTATTTGTCGGTTCGTTTTCGGTTCTTTACGATTCTTGGGGGACGGAAGGGCGCAAGGGCGCTGAAAATGGACGATAAAAAATGGAAGGAGAGATATTTTGAACTGGATTTTGATTTTTTTTTTGATCGGAGTCGGGATCGGCATGATTGTTTATGGGATCCTGATGGAAATTTTCCTGTTTAAAATGCGAAATGGGAAAAGAAATGAAAAGAGCGGCGGAGGAAAGTTCGAACCGAAAACCGCGGTTTTGCTGGCTCTTCGCGGAGCGGACCCTTCTTTGGAGGTCTGTATAAATTGTGCGCTTACGCAAGATTATGGACCATATTCGGTTTTTTTTCTTGTGGACAATGAAACGGATCCCGCGGTATCCATCGTTCGAAAAGTACTGAAGTCAACAGGATCAGAAAGAGGAAATCTGGTTGTTTTTGAAAACCGCCTGACGACCTGTTCTCTTAAATGCGGCGCGCTTAGTCAAATGTGGGAGAAATTAAAAGATACCGATTTTGAGGTTTTCGTGAATGTGGATTCCGACACAAATCCGCCTCGCGATTGGCTCCGCAGACTTGTGGCGCCGCTTCAGGATTCGCGGATTGCCGTGGCGTCCGGCGCACGTTGGTATGTTCCCGCCAAATTTCAGGTCGGTTCCGTGATGCGTCATTTATGGAATATGGGCGCGGTTATTCAAATGTTTTTTTTCCGGATTCCATGGGGAGGTTCCCTTGCGATTCGCCGCGAAGTTTTTGAAAAAGGAGATTTGGCCGGGATCTGGAGCCGTTCGTTTACGGACGATACGGTTACGAGCGTTCCCGCGCGAAAGTTAGGGAAAAAATGCGCGGTGATTCCTTCTCTGCTTCTGGTCAATCGTGAAGAATGTTCCATGAGCTCCGTTTATCCCTGGCTGAAACGTCAGATTCTGTGCGTAAGAAAATACCATCCTTCGTGGATTTTCATGATTTTTCAGGCGATCTTTTCAGTCATGCCAATCGCGGCGGCTTTGGCGGGCGCCGTCGTTGGAATTTTCATGACAAACTGGACGCTTTTTGCCCTGGCGGTTCTGTTGCTGGGAGGCTGGTTTTTGGGGATTGGACTTGCTTTTTGCATTATGGAGGAAAGCGTTCATAAGGAGTTGCGCCGTCAGGGAGAAAGTATTCCCCGGAGAAAAATACGTTTTATGTTGGGGACTTGCCTCTTGATTCCATCGGCGCAATTTCTCTATCTTACCGCAATTGTTGGCAGTTACCGATTGAAAAAAGTGACGTGGCGGGGAATCCAGTACGTATTGGGGCCAAAGAATTCCATTCAGATGACGCGTTATGTTCCATATGCGGAAGTGGATGCGCAGTTTTCTAAAAACGAATCGCTTTAAAGAAGCGAAGTTACCTCTGAAAGATAAAATAAAAAACGTCCGTGAAACAAAAGGAGCGTTTGGGTTCCCTGGATTTGGCGCGGACGTTTTTTTATTCGCTGCGTTTAGCGTTTCGACTCCGTTTAACGACATTCAAAGGTCAGCGGGACGTTGCTTTCGTTATCTTCAATTTTCACATTTGTCGCGCGTTCAAGAAGGAACGACTTTTTGTTCCAGTGAAAGGCCGGATAATCGGAATTTTTTTCAATTCTGTTTTTTCGGAATGTCAGGCCGTCGATTGATTTTGCGTAAACGATTGGATTGTCGAACGTTTGGAAAAGATTTTCCTCAATCAGAATGGAATCAGGTTTTCCGCCGTGGAAAAACTTTTTCTGTTCATTTAAATTGGGGATTTCCGGATAAATCGAAATGACTCCGTTTGTGAACTGAAACATATTCGTAAGCGAGTTGACGAAGGTATTTTTCCGAATGACCACGTTTCGGCACGCTCCGGTTTCAAACCACCCGTTGCAGTCTCCGCAGAGCAGAATTGCGGTTCCGGAAGTATGGTCAAAAAGATTTTCCTCAACGAGCGTTCGTTTGGGAGTGGAAAAGAGCGCGCCGCGCGCCCGGTTATTCCGAATGACATTCTTACGGAAAATAACTTCCGGGGTCCAGGTCAGATTTTCAATACCAAACGTTCCCTTTTCAGAAATTTCCGTTGGAACCGGTTTCTCAAAACGAATTTCAAAGATTTTTGCGCCGTGTTCGGTCGGTTTATCCACGGCCTTGATTGCCGCGATGCGATTTACGTTGCCGATGGTTTCCATTGTGTTCGAACGAATGAACTGAACTTCATCTCCGACGGTTCCCCAGTGAAATCCGTAGGCTTGAGGATGAGAGTATTGTCCCCGCAGAGTCGAGTCGTCGGTACGTCCGACGACTTTCAGGTACGTGCCGTGAACGTTGATCGCGTCGTCCATCATCGACTCGTAGAGTGCGTTTTCCGAAAGAATGGTTCCTTTGCATCCGGAAAAGTGAGTGGCGTCCGCCTGCGTCGTGAAGTATCGCGCGTCGTTTTCGCCGCGAAGGCAGACGGACAGGCCGTTCAGGTGAATATTTTCGCTCATCTGCGCCAAAACTCCCATGCCTTCCGCGTAGTGAATCTGAATATTTTCCAGAGCGGCGTTCAGGTTGTGGAAAATGAAAATTCCGCAGGCGGGACGACTCCATGGACGAAGAGCGACGCGCGCGCCTGGAATGAGCTTTTCGTTTTTCCAGTTCGGGCAGAGAATAACGCCGGGACGGAGTTCGCGGACTCCCGTCAGGTTTACCGGAACGTCGGACGTCGTGAAAACGAGTCGCCGCGTTTTTTCCTCAAAGGCGATTCCTGTTCCCGGTGAGTAACGCCATTGCGTTCCGGAGAAAAAAAGACGGCCCTCTTCAATCTCGTATTTGGCGTTCGGCGCGATTTCGATAGTAATTCCTTCCGGCTTGTTTGCCAGAACCTTCACCTGGCAGATTGACGGCTCCGAAAAGTCAATCTTAAAGTTTTTCAGCGTGCAGTTCGCGCAGTTTTTCAGCACGATCGGAAGCATTTTGCCATGGAAAATGAAAGTGGAACCGGAACCGTCGAACACGACGTTTTTCAAGTTCTGAAAAGAGATTCCGACGGATTTGGGATTGTCCTGGTCGTGATTTGAGATGAAATGTTCCTGAATCAGTCCCTGATCGCAGTAAAAATGGTAAACGCCTTTGGGAATCGTAACGACCGTAGTTTTTTCATTCGCCAGCGCTTCCAGTTCCCGAGCCGTTGGATTCTTTTCGGAAGAATAAAGGCAAAGATCAGGATCTGAGAGCGCGTCGAGTCGAGCCTGAAGACCGGGAACTCCATGTTCCGGAAGAGATTGAACTTCGTCGGTTGCGAAACAAGCGGACGGAGAAGCGAAAGACAAAACCAGAAGCAGACAGAGCGAATGAACGAGCTCCGTCTTAAAAAAAACGGGAAAATATGGCATAATACCCTCCGGATTAAATTCATACGGGTAAAAACGAAAAACTTCAAACAAAGAATAACGCCGGAAAATCGTTTCTGGCGTTACTCTTAAAATTAGTATTCAGTATTGAAAATTTTCAGATCAGTGAGTCCGAAAATCCTGACCTACGCGAAACTCGCGAATCGTTCCCGAATCAGGGTCAAACGCGCGCGCGACGATACGCATTCCCGGGAGAAACGCCGTCGTTGGAATATCGGATGAATTTTTCTGGTAAATGTCATTGTTTGCGTAAACGTACTCGTCGTTTGAATCCTGGCCGCCGACGTCCGAGGCGTCCGACAGAGAGAGGGTTGAACCCGTATCGTAGTAGATAGTGAAATTTTGACTGGAGGAGGACGTTGACGAATTTTCCGTTTTTTGATAATAGGAACGTTCGCGCATTTCGCGGATCGAAACATAATCTTTCTTTCCTTCCGACGGATCGTAAACTTCAACGTCGAACATAATCACATTCGGCAACGCCATGAACTTTTTCAGTTGATTGTTTGATACGTTTGACAAAATATTGTCCATCATTCTTTTGTCCAAATCGCCGAGCATGCCCGGAGTAATTCTGCGGACCATTGGCGTAAGGTTATTTCCCGTTCCTGACGAATAGTTTTCCGGTTCCGAAGAGGCCGTTACGAAGGGAAGCGTCACGCGGTAAAGATCGTTTTGATAGACGAACCAGACGACTTCCGCGTAGGGAGTCTGAAGCGTACGGTTCTGTTTCGGATCGGTAAAGGAAAACGGATTTTCCCGATTAAAAACGGTGAACGCGACAAAATCGAATTTCGATTTAACCATATCTCTGTCGACGAGGTCCAGATTGTTGCGGGAGGTTTTGGATGTTCCCGCGTTTGTTAACGTCCCCAAACATAAATATCCGTCGTCCATTTGAATTGGACGCGGAGGCTGAGGAGTAACCGAGATGTGGGAAAGGTCCTGCTGAAGAAGCATTTGCGCCGTTCTGCAACGGTTTTGGAGGTCGATCAGAACGCGAGTGTCGGTAAACGTCGCGTTTACCATCGACACGATTTTGACCAGGCCCAGGAGAAGCGCCAATCCCATGCCGGTTGCCAGCATAAGCTCGATAAGCGTGAAACCTTTTGACTTGCGCAAATGCGATTTGTGATGAAATGTTTTCATGTTGTTTTTATCAAAAAAAGTCAATTCCCAATGGATCCGGCGGACCCGTCATGTCGCAGGCAGGCGCGTTTGGAATTCGGAGTATTCGCGGTCTGCATTTCGACGTTCAGAATCTTCTGGCAAGCCTCGAATCCGCAGATGAAATAAGGAAGGTTGGCGCCTCAAACTCCCGAAAGCTCCCAATTCAAGATTATTTTAGCAAAAAAAAACTTTTTTTCAAGGAAAACCATGACGTTTTTCGCTTTTTTTTCAGATTTTCCTGAAAATAATACGCATAACGAAGGGAAACGGTTTTATCCGTTGAATTAAAAACGGAAATTTTTCTCTGAATTTTCTCAAAAATAACCAAATACTAACGCTGAATTACTGAAAAGCAAAAACCATCTGAATTACGGATGAATTCGGATGGTTTTTCTGTTTTTTTAAGTTGGAAACGATAAGGGAACGTCGGACGTTTTCAGAAATGTTTCCGGGCGTCCCCTGAATTTTCCGTATTGTTTTCCGATTTGAAAAGATTCCTGAACGGAAATGGCCGGAAAGAACGGTGGAATTATTTTTCGGCGGAAGTCGTCGGTTTGACAGATTTCACCGCGTTCGCAACGATTTGCTGCAATTCGGAACTCATTACGTTATTGCTGATGACGTTTCCGTCTGCGCCGATAACAAAAACCGTCGGTACGTTAAAAATACCCAGCGCCGTGGCGGGACGGCTTTCCATACCGCCTTTTTCGTACATCTGGTACCAACTCATGCGATTGGCTTCGACAAACTGTTTGGCGGTTTCTTCTTCGTCGTCCAGATTCACGCCCAAAACCAGCGCTTCCTTTGGATATTTGGCGGCAATCGCTTTCAGATTATCCATTTCGCGCACGGCGTCGCCCATCCAGCTTGCCCAGAAATGCAGGATGACGACGCGCCCTTTCAGGCTGACAAGATTAATTTGCTTTCCTTCCTGTCCCATGACGAGCGCGGTAAAGGTAAGCGGTTTGCCGATGCATTCCAGGCGCGTTTTGGCGCCCTGCGCTTTGGCGGCGCTTCCGGAGTCGGAAAAGTTAGAGATAATTTCGGAATAAAGCCCAACGGCTTTTTCGACTTCGCCGTCGTTTTCATTTTCCATTGCGAGCTGAAGCATAGCTTCCGCCGCGTCTGGAGAATCCGGATAGGCGGCGATGAACGAAGTCAGATCTTCAAGCCACTTTGTTCTGACCTGAAGCCAGCCGGTTCCGGAGGATTTCATCATGGCCTGCGA
>CAZWOV010000067.1:0-10743 GCA_964635645.1 uncultured Planctomycetaceae bacterium
GCGGGAAAGATACGTAATATGCCCAAGCATTCGCGCGATAGCCAAGCCTACGCCGGGACCTTCTTCTTTACCATAGTAATCGCCGCCGTGAAAATTCGGGTCGCTGGTAATGGCATTTCGACCGACGACGTCAAATGCAATCGCCTGACTCGTCAGACATGGACTCGTTGCAAGCGTTATGGCCCCCTGAACCATATCCGGATACTGCGCCGCCCAGATCAGACACATCATTCCGCCGACCGACCCGCCGACTACGGCAAGAATTTTATGAATCCCCAACTCATCCAAAAGCATTTTCTGGAGTTTCACGTTGTCTTCCATCGTAACCTCTGGAAACGACGCGCCGTAGGGTTTACCCGTCGTTGGATTCGTTGACGTCGGTCCCGTTGTTCCGCGGCAACTTCCCAAATTATTTGTGCAGATCACAAAATATCGGTTCGTATCAATCGATTTTCCGGGACCAATCAAGATGTCCCACCAGCCCGGATTGTCGTTCATATCGTGCCGAGCCACATGAGAATCCCCCGTCAGCGCGTGACTGAGAAGAATAACATTGTCTTTCGCTTCATTCAGTTCGCCGTATGTTTCATAAACGACCGTTACGTCTTCCAGACTGCCGCCGCGCTTCAGGGTAAATGTTCCCGGAAAAGTAAACGATTTGGCGTAAGGAAGTTCAAACGCTCCGCGCTGGGAGTCGCTGCTCTCAAAAATATCTGCCATTTTTACGACTGGATCTGCCGATCCTCAAAAAAGGAGGGAAGCGCTCAAAAACTTAACTTCCCGTTTCTTCTATTATTTACGTTTACCTGAAAAGGATATTTTCAGCGAATGAACCAACTTCAACGCAGTCGGACTCGCGATTCACTTTTTTACCAAAATAGGTAACATTTTCAAAATCAAGTCCATTCACGTTCCATTGCGGAGCTTCGCCGCAAATGAAAATTAATCCTTCAAATTCGCCTTCTTTTCCAACGACTTCCAGATTTTTGAATGAACAATTCTTCAAACTTCCCGGTTCCGGCGTTTTGTGCGGACCATAAACGCAACGCATCGGCTTGGCCATGAGCATGAGAATTCTTGAACCGTCCGAGTAAACCGTGAAATCTTCAAAGCAACATTTCTCAATCGTCATGTTCAGATTTGGCTGAAGCCAGAAAATCGCATTAGCCCAATAGTCGGACGGGGCGCGGTAATTCTTACTAAAATGAAGAACGTCAATCCTTTTGGAAACAATATTACGCATTCCTTCCGCATCGCATTCGTATCCGATTCGATAAATATTCGCGGCGTCCGTCCAAAATTGGCAATCCTCAATCAGAATATTTTCACACGGACGTTTTGAACCGTCGATCCCCTTAACCGCGATACTGTCGTCCTGCGTGCGGAAAAAACAGTTTCGAACGACCGTATTCTGCGTATTGACCAGATCCAGCGCGTCGTCATTAATCATTCTCGTCCCGCAAATCTTCAACCCGTCGATAAGGACTCCGGAACAATTCCACATGACGGCCGTCCAGGACCATGGATCGCGAAGAATAACGTCGCGAACGACAAGATTTTCACAATTAGCGCAGTCGAGCGGATAATTACCGGGACCTTTAAATCGCGGATAATCTCTTCCGTCAAGAATTCCCCGCCCGCAAATCGTAATGTTCTTACCTGTCGCGCGAACGCAGCCTTTAACTACGGAACCGCCGGCAAGATAAAGCGTCTGCCCGTCCGACAAATCAATACGGTCCGTCTTATGGACGCCTGGACCAAAATAAACGACGTTCGACGCGCTCGGGTCCGGAACATTTGTTTCCAGCGCGTTCCCAAAGAGAAGCAACGGCTTCACCCGCCCGTTCGGTTCCACGGAAATACGAAACGGCTCGGAGACGGCAAATCTCACGGATTCCCCGCTCGTCTCCGCTGCAATTCCAAAACGTTTCGGCAAAATCTGAGTCTCCGCCATTGGAAACGACGAGCGAATCTCTACTTTCACAGAACCGGAAAAATCAAAATATGCGAAATAGTAATCCCCTTCAAAAAATTCGCTCTGGGCAGAATAAACGTCGACCTCTTTCCCGTCAACCCAAACAGAATAAACGCCCGAGACCTTTTCAGAGGCGGGAGCAGGGTAGGTTTTCACCGTTTGAGCGTCAATCGAAGAAAGAAAGAAAAAAAATGAAAACATAAAAGGCAGGAACGTTTTCATCGATAACTCCTCCAGTAAAATGGAAATGCTGAAAATCAAACTGAACGTCGGCCCGTCAGTTTTTCAAATACTCAAAAACAGAGGACCTGAAAAGAATTCTTTCAAATTGAAACCATACGCCGCCCATTGAAACCACACGCCGCGGCGCGTCTCCGACTAAAGCATATTCCTGCCGGAAATCGTGAAACAAAACCCGACTAAAACACGAAAACCTTATGGACCGAACGCAGTTAACGTTCAGCCCGTACGATTCACACGTTCAAAGCGACCGTTTTAATGGCGGAAATGACGATAACCGGTGAAAACCATCGCAATTCCATACTTATCGCATGCGTCGATCACTTCCTGATCGCGTTTCGAACCGCCGGGCTGAATCAAAGCGGTAATACCGTTGGCATGCGCCAGTTCAATACTGTCTGCAAATGGGAAGAACGCGTCGCTGGCAAGTACCGCGCCGCCAATACGATCCCCAGCTTTTTCAATGGAAATTTTTACCGAATCAACGCGGCTCATCTGACCGGCCCCGGCGCCAAGAAGCATACGGTCTTTGCACAAAACAATCGCGTTTGATTTCACAAAACGGCAAAGATTCCAAGCGAAACGAAGGTCGTCCATCTGTTTGTCCGTTGGAACCGCTTTCGTAATGACCTTCCATTGATCTTCAGGATCATCGTGGATATCCGCGTTCTGAACGAGCATTCCGCCCTCGATGCACCGCCACGTCCAATCAGACTGAGGACGACTCAGATCGCCGACGGCCATCAAACGCACGTTGTTTCGCCATTTCGGAACCGTCGTCAACAATTCAAGCGCTTCAGGTTCAAAATCCTCCGCGACGATAGCTTCAACAAAAAGTCCCGGCTCACAGAGAACCTTTGCGGTCGCTTCATCGCAAACGCGGTTCATACCAAGAATAGAACCGAACGCAGAAAGCGGGTCGCCGGCCATCGCGCGTTCGCACGCTTCCGCAAGCGACGTTCCTTCAGCCGCGCCGCACGGATTATTGTGCTTAATTACGGAACAGGCGGGATTCTTACTTCGAAGAACAATTCCCAAAGCCGCGTCAAGGTCCATCAGGTTATTGTACGAAAGTTCTTTGCCGTTAAGCTGCTTCGCATGAATAATACTCGGAACTTTATCCACATTCGGTCCGGCGTAAACGGCCGCTTTCTGGTGCGGGTTCTCGCCGTAACGGAGCGTTGCCGAACGTTCAAACGTAACTCCCAGCGTCTGCGGGAAATCCCCTTCGCCAATTTCTCGGGAAAACCAGTTCGCAATCGCGCGGTCGTATTTTGCGGTATGATTAAACGCTTCCGCCGCCAACTGACGACGAAGCTCGAACGTCGTAGCGCCGCCGTTGGCCTTCATGGTTTCCAGAACGGTCTGAAATTGCTCTTTATTCGTAACGATCGCGGTGAATTTGTGGTTCTTAGCCGCGGCGCGCACTAGCGAAGGTCCGCCGATGTCGATCTTTTCAATTGCCTGCGCGGCGGTTACATCCGGCTTCGCAATCGTCGCTTCAAAAGGATAAAGATTGACGCAGACCAGTTCAAACGTCAAAATTCCGTGTTCCTTAAGACCCGCCATATCGTCTTCCCGGTCATGACGGCACAGGATTCCGCCAAAAACATAGGGATGAAGCGTCTTGAGACGTCCGTCCATCATTTCCGGAAAACCAGTATACGCGGAAATGTCCTTACAGGGAATCCCGTTTGATTCAAGGAACGCGCGGGTTCCGCCGGTGCTGAAAATCTCGACCCCCATTTCCATAAGACCTTTGGCAAAAACGTCGAGATCGGTTTTATCGCTAACGCTGATGATCGCGCGCTTGACTTTCGGTGAATCCATAATTTCGATACCCTCTTACCGGTGACCGGATCTAATTGGCAAAAATAAATAAAAGACAAAATATTCTCATGATATTATTTTACTCATCGTGAACTTTTTTTCAAGTGGTCGAAGTGAAAAAAACATCAAAAATCTCGCATTCTTTTGTCTTTTGGAAAGAATTTTACTTTTTTACTTTCTGTAGGCGGAGCGAACTTCTGAAAAAAACGCCTCGCGAGTTAAATCGCCAGGCGCGTTCCTTTTTCCTAAAAGTTTTTATTTTTTTCACTCACGACGTTTTCGACGATTTTCTCCGCCTGCAATTCGCGCCCTTTCGCATAATAGTGGAACGTATCGCTCCAAAATTCCGAACGGTCAAGAGGATTCATCAGACCAAAAAGATCAATTACCGGTAAATTCTCCGAATCCGCCGTTTTCAGAACAATCTCGTTCAATTCCCGCGCCTTCCGGGTCAAATCCGAATCTTTCAGCGGAGTTGACGTCACGATAAAAAGACGCGCTTCCGGACGCCTGGCGCGAATAAATTTCACCGCCTGACGATAAGCGAACGCCCATTCCGCGCGATCCGTATCCAGACTATGCAAACCGTTATTAAACAAAATCACGTCGTACCGGTCGGCTTTCAAAACGAGATCCAGTTCCTGAAAATAGGAGGGATCCGTCGCGCATTTGGACGACGCCCAGTAAGAAACGTTCATTACGCCCCGAAGTTTTTCAGTAACCGCCCCCTGATAGCCCGCTACGATCGAATCTCCAATGAGTAAAAGACGCGGAAGCGTCGCGTCGTTTGTCGCATTGGCGCGAAAATTACTCCATTCGATTGCCTCGCGAACCCGACTGGTTTTTTCCGGCTGAAATTTCAAATAAAGCTCGTCCCCCTGAAGCGCGGAGATCTGAAAAATGGAGAAAACAGCGCAAAAAAGCAAAAAAGAAACGGTATGAACACGAAATTGTTTCATAACGAACTCCTAAATCCGAAAATAACGTTTATTCTCACAAATAAAAACAGCCGTTTACTATCGTCGCAAACGACTGTTTTCCAATACTTCCGCAATCGCCGCGCACGTTCCTCATTTAAACGAAGCCGTATTCGCGATTCCCGTCGTTCCCGTTTTGTTTACGTTATCTTCAACGGCAGAGCGGAAAGAATCGCAACCGCGCCGATACGCGTCAAACCCTTTCGCCTCCTGACTGCCGCCAAACGCTCCGCCGCCGACATAGGAGTAAAAAGTATACCACTGACGATCCGGAGCCGTTCCGAAAATCATCCGTTCAGAAGAATTAAACCCCTTAAACATGAAAGACTTGGCTAACGGAGCCTGATGAAGCGTAAACATGGTAAACGACGTGAAAACGCAAGCCATCAGGAACGCGGCCGCGTAACCGCCGTAAAGATCGACTTTCGGATCAAATTTGACTTTAACGCGGCTCAGTTTATTGGTCGTAACCTGAAGAAGTCCGCAGACAACCCAGAAAACAAGCCACATGGACAAAAAATAGAAAAAGAACGCCCGAGACGGAGCAAGGCCGCGAAGCGCCGCGGCGATAGACGGACCGAGCGTCGAGGCGGCAAGCCCGCCAAAAAGCACGTTAAAAAAACGAATCGTATTGGACCAGAGACTATCTCGAAGCGCGGCTCCCAATACTGCCGCAAAAATGAAAAGGACGACGACGTTTAACAGCATATTAAATCCCTTTTGATTTCAAGGTTTTGATGTTTCAAACCGAAAAAATGATTTCAACGGAAACGTCTCCGTAAAAACAATTGTCGCGCGGCGCAACGGGAATTCAGGAACTTAAATTCCCAACGTTTTCAACGCGGCGTTTCCGAACGCTTCGTAATTCTCCTTTTGCGGCTTATGAAAGCGCGCGTTTGAGTTCCTGAAGAGACGTAGAACCTTCGCGCACAAAACGCATTCCTTCAGAAATCATAAACTGATTTCCGTCCTTTTTCAATGCGGCCCGAACGGCCTCAAGCTTCGGCGTATTCAGTAACGCCTGACGAGTAGCCTCTCCCACAATAACCAGCTCGAACATGGCCTTTCGTCCGGAAAATCCCAATGCATGACACTCGCCGCACGGTTCCTGAGGTTTTTCTCCCGGTTTAGGCTGAACGGGCGTCGGAGTACGGTAAAGCGGAATACGTTCTTTCGCTCCTATCTGCTTGAGCGTTTCAACCGGCGGCTGGTACATTTCCTTGCAGTGTTCGCAAAGATTTCGAACCAGGCGCTGACAAAGAACGCCGTTCACGTTCGCTACCCATTTTTTCGCATCGCAACCGGTTGCCATGACACGTAAAAGCGCCTCGGCCGCATCTTTCGCGCGAACGCTCGTAATGATGAAACGTTCTTCGTTTTCGATCTCTTCCATCATATCGTTCAGAACTTCCGGATACGGAATATCCCGCGCAATCACCACATTCGGATCCTTGAGGAAAAGCGAACGCAACTCGGAACGCCATTCTTCCATATCGCGGGTATGAATCGGAACCTTCGTCACATTTTCGACTTCATCATATTCGTGAATTCCATCTTCCACTTCGTAAAATTCTCGAGTATATCGGTCCGTCTTCAAAAGAGCCGTCTTCACCGTCGTTCTGAGTCCGTTGGACGGCGGAGCCGCAAAGACAAAAATACCCTTTGAAGCCGTAAGCTGTTTCTTAAGCGCAACGGCCATTTCCGCGCTCATTCCAAGATCTTCCATCGCGGAAAAAGGACTCTTGCTTTGTTCAAACATGAAAACCGCGCGTTCTCCGCCCTGGATCCCCTGCGTAGAAAAATGGACGATTCCTTTTCGAACGCGCTTTTCCGGAGGCCGTACCGCTTCTTTCGCCTTTTCCAACTCGCGCTGGAGTTCACGATATTTCGCCCGGTCGTCTTTAGGATCGACGCCCTGAAGAGCGTCTTCCGCCCGCTTCACCTTCAAACGGTCCTCGGGATAAGTATACGAGTACTCAAATTCCAACTCAAAAACGCCTTCCTGGTGATTTTTTCTGTCTTCCGGCTTCATTCCGCAAAGAATTTTAAGAGCCTGGAGCGCCGGGTCCGCCAACTCGCGGGTAAAAACTTCCGAGCTGCTCCATACTCCGTCCAGGAGATAACGGGACGACACGCCGTTCGCCGCATAATCAAGCCGTATTCCTTCCGGATGAAAAGCCATGATTTTGGATAGAATTTCACGAGCGCCGTTAAATCCCGGATGAGCGTTCGCCTGAATTCGCCAGGGCTCCGTTTGCGACTTGTCCTTACCGCGCGTCGTCAACGTAATCGGAAAATCATTACGTTTACGGGGTTTCGTCGACACCTTCACGCCGACGCGCGACGCCAGATGCGCAAAAACAAAACGCAAATGCTCGGGAGTCAGCACCTGCTCGCCGCTGGACAGATCCTGATTATGCATTTTAACAAACATTCCAATCGGAACAAACGCGCCGGCCAGCAAAAACAGATAGCTCGCCCAGAAAAAGGGAATCAGCCAGAAAAGAAGCGTTCCGCCCCAAAAACACCCATAGGAAAGCGTCACCCATTTCTTCGCGCTGTATGCATGAAAATAACAATCGCGGCTAATCCAGTCCAACGCGAAAACCCATATCAGATAAACGGCAATGGCCGCAAGTATTTTCCATAACGCGGCATAACCGCCGAATGAATCCATCGTGTTAAAAACCTGACGAAGATTCACGTCGGAAGGAACGCTCGGAGCGGGCGGAGCGGGTTCGTTTGAAAACGGAACCGCGGTTGCGGCGGCGTCGCCGACGGCCTCGTCGTCAGTATCTTCACCGTCCGCATCTTCATCGTCCGCCGAATCCTCGTCGTCGCCGTCTTCTTCATCTCCCTCGGCGTCGTCCTGCGCGTAAACGGAAGAATTTACAGAAAAATCAAATTCGGTAAAAGAGAGGAAACTTCCACCCCACGAAAGCAACCCCAAAATAAAAAATGCGGTAAAAAGGCGCATCAAGAATTTCCGACGCATTCTGAACTCCTAAAAATGACCGAAATCGTAAAACAACACTCGATTTCCCCGCGCACCTCACGCAACCCGCTTCATGAAGAACCTTCCGCAAAAACCGGCGTCGTCGCGCGTCTCCGTTTCGGCAACTCCCAACGCTGATCCGGTTCCCGCATATTCTCTGAGCTTTTTTCCGAAAAACTTCAGTGCGCTGAATCTAAAAACCATTTTTCATTTTATCACATAAATTCCCAAACCGCAAGGAGTCTAAAAGTCGTTTTTAAAATTTTTTCGTTTTTTTCACGTCTTTTTAAATACAAGACGACGTTTTTTCTTATTTGTTCAGTTTTTCTCATTTCGTTTATTTTAACAAACCTTCAAATTTTACGCCGAATTAATTTCTATTTTAAAAAATTAACTTTTCCCTTGACAAACCATACCCAAAAGATTAAAATACGGGAATGTTTTTTTAGATTTTAACGTATGGAAACTTACTCTTTGGTCAATTTCCCCAACTGATAAAACCGCTTTTTCTCAACTGAAGGAGAATTGAATGAGATTTACCCGCATTTTCACATACGCAATCGTCGGAACCGTTTTGTTCCTGCCGCTTGTTTTTTGGGGAGTTTTTTTCTGGCTTCACAGTTCATCTTTTGAATATCAGGGAAGTCAGGAAAAGGAATTTGTCATCGACGCTCCTCTCTCAGAAGTTTGCAAACGGGCTATGAACGCCAGAGAATTGCCCCAAACAGACGGAGCTCAAGCCAAAATAAACGTTAAACAGGCCGCCCAAAGTCTGGCGATCGGAGAACCAATCGACTGTGAAATCAATCATCCGGAGATTGGGAATATGCTTCTGAAAATCAAGTTGAACCTGAAATACAACGACGGTTATTTTCTTACCGGAAAAACCATCGCCATCGAGCCGTCGGTCATACGGAAAGCGGGAATAAACGCAGCGGAAATTAAAGAGTTGCGCTTCACCCTCGGAATCGTTCCCCGGAATTTTGAAAAAAAATCCTTTAGCATCCTCCCCGACTCCGGAACAACCGTCGTCAAATTCTCTTCGTCCACAGACTTGAAAATCAATTTCAGAGAATATGGATTCATTCGCTCAGCCGTCGATAAAGCCGTTGCCCAAAGTCAGCAAAACGTCCTGAAACAAATCGGAGCTTTTATCGAAACCAACCTTCTCAATCCGTCGACGTCGGACAACAAAACAACCAAAAACAATACGGATTTGAAAAATACCAGAACGAGCCTTTTCAACATGTTCCCGAACAAGGCGTCCAACGCCGCCCGACCGTCCCAAACGCCGCCGTCTACCCAAAAGAAAACGGTTAATGAATCTTCAAAAACCACGTCTCAAACGGCGGACAAAATTCAATCCGATGAAAGGGACGAAACCGGCGGCGAAATCGACGTTTCCATTCTGAATGAAGAAGAGAACGAAACCGGCGGCGAAATCGACGTTTCCATCCTGGATGAAGAATAAACGTTTATCGATAATCGCGATATATTTTAACGTCTTATTCAACAAACAATCGGAGACCGTTTTTTTCAAATGCCAATTCAAAAAAATAAATTTTAATATCCCGAAGAAATTCCGGCAACGTTAACAAAGATTTGGTAAAAGAGGTAAAAAAACGCAAAAGTATTTTCCTCCCCCCTTGCAATAATCTGCAATTCGGCTATAATAAGAGGACAAATTTTTAATGTTGTGTGTAGAAAGGAGTTAAAAATGCCAAAAATTAAGACTCACAAAGGAACGAAAAAACGTTTCCGTCTTTCTGCAAAAGGAAAACCCATGCACCGCTCTGCCGGTACCAGCCACTTGGCTTCCCGCATGTCCCAGAAACGTAGCCGTAAACTTCGCGGTACCACTGAAATCGGCGCCTCCGAAGTGAAACGCATTACCACCGCGCTTGCCGGCGGAAGCTATTGATTTCTGTTTCCTATGCAGTCGGTTTGATTTTATCAAGCCATTTTCAACGAATCGGGTAGGAGTAAACGCTCTTTATCTTCTTGATTTTGAAGAAAAGGGGACCTTGGGTTCGTCAAAATTGAATTTTCAACAAAGGAATATTTAAATGCGTACTACGAATGGTGCGGCTCGCACAAAAGCTAAAAAACGCATGCTTAAAAAAGCGAAGGGATTCCGCGGCGGTCGTCGGAATATGTCCCGTACAGTGCAGGAAACGTTGATTCGCGCCGGCGTTTTTGCGTTCCGTGATCGCAAAGCCAGGAAACGCAACATGCGCTCTCTTTGGATTATCCGTATCAACGCGGCCTGCCGCGCTCTTGGAATTCGATACAGCGAATTTATTGCCGGTCTGGAAAAAGCGGACGTTATGCTTGATCGCAAAATCCTTGCCGAAATGGCAGTCAACGATGCGGTTGCTTTTGAAAGCGTCGTCGCCAAAGCGAAGGAAGCTCTTGCGAAATAACTTTTTCGTCTGAGCGTTACGAGATTGAAAAAGAATGGAAATGTTCTCATTTTCATTCTTTTTTTCATAAACAACCCTAATATGGAACGAGGTAAATATGGCCGCCTTTACCAAAAATGGATTTAATTTGCAATACCCGGACGAATGGGAGATTGAATACGAGGAAGATCCAGGACATGAATTGACGCTCTATTCGCCAAACGGAGCGTTTTGGTCGCTTACCAGACGGCCCGCATTCATGGAACCGGACGATTTACTGAAAGAAGCGGTTGAAGCCATTTCAAATGAATATCCCGAAGCTGA
>CAZWOV010000068.1:0-10683 GCA_964635645.1 uncultured Planctomycetaceae bacterium
TTTAACGGGCAGCAGTACTTCTATTACGTTTACGAAAGACGTCGCCGCGGGCAGTTTCCGCCATGTGGACAATGAAATTAAAGACGATTCCGGAGTTGCCGGAAAATGGTCCGGCAGTCAGGACGGAATCCTGACTTTCAGTTCCGGAACGGTGACTTTATCCGGCGACTATACCTGCGGCGGTCACTCGCAATTGATTTTGGCGGACGGCGCTTCCGTAAATGTGGCCGGTACGGCTCTCATCGGCAACAGCATGACGCTTACCATGCGCATTAATGCCGGAACAACCTGGAATTCAAACGGGAACTTTTTTATTAACCAGAAGGGGACGCAGGCCCAGGTTTACGTTACCGGTACGCTGAACGCGAATTCTTCCGCCGCGGACAGCGTTCGCTTTGGAAACGGTGACAATAAAATGTACACCTCGACGCTTCAAATAGAGAAAGGCGGCGTCCTCAACGTCCTCAATACCGTCGCTCACGCCGGTTACGACGGACAAATTTATTTTAATATCAACGAGGGCGGTACGGCTAATCTTTACGGTTTGACTATTGCCCGAAACGGCGACCATCAAGATACCGCGAACGGCAACGCGTCCAAAACGCTTTATCTTAACGGCGGTACGTTAAATCTCGGCTCCGGCGGGCTCTTTATCCGCGAGGGAAAAGACTCTTACCCGATTCAGTTTAAGAGCGGGACGATAGGAACGCTTGCCGGTCAGGATACTTTTATTCGCGACGTCGAGATTGCGGCGGGCGGCGGCGTTACCCGATTCGCTCCGGCGGAGGGACGCGCGATTACGGTTTCGAGTAATTTTGTCGATTCGACGCTTTCAAAAGCGGGCGTCGGCGGTCAGATTCAGATGACGGGCGCCGGTACGCTTGAGCTTGCGGGTACGTTCAATACGACCGGCGGGTTTAAGGCGTCGGCGGGAAACACGATTATTTCCGGAACATTCGCAGGCGGGCAGTTGATTGCGGACGGCGGTAATCTTACGATTTCCGCGACGGGAAATCTGACTTCTCCGCAGGGAATGACGGTAGCCAAAGGAACGGCAACGTTGGCCGGCGCGTCGGCGGAGTCGAGTTCCATTACGGTTAATAGCGGCGCGAAGCTGGTTCTTTCGTATTTGAACGGGGGAAGCGCGAATAAACAGGCTCTGGCTCCCGTTACCGTCAAATCGGGCGGAGAAGTCGTTATTTCCATTCCGAAAGGCGGAAACGCGACGACGGATTTTTATTCGCCGATAATTCTTGACGGCGGAACGCTTGCTACGGACTCCATCGTCAGTAACTGGCGGCGCCTCTTTGGAAAAGTAACCTTGACGGCCGATTCGGAAATCCGTTGCGATTCCAGACTCCAGATTCACGGCGGATTAGAGGGAGAAGGCTTTACCCTTACCAAAAACGGCAATCAGGATTTGATTTTCGATCAGGTGGGACTTACCGGTTTGAAGAAAATCGTGACGAATTCAGGTCTTTTCTGTATCCAGACCAATTCTTCGAAAGCGCTTCAAACGGAAGAAGGGGTTTTCGTGAACGGCGGAAAGCTCCAGTTCTGGGGCCAGTCCGACGTCAAGGCGGAAATTTTCATGAACGGCGGCGTTTTTGAGACCAGCGGTTCGTTTCTTAACTCCACTACGGTTGATTCCGTCATGACCTTTCAGAAAAATACGACGGTAAATAACGTCGGTTGGGAAGATCCGGGAGCGGACAGCGAGTGCAGCCGGTTCGTCATGAATGGAAAATGGGTTGCCGCGGACGGTATTGTCGTGAAAAAGACGGGAAATCGTTCGATGACGTTAGCTGGAAACCTTGATGATTTCAACGGTACTCTTCAGCTCTCGTCTTTCAAGACGTACCTGGACAACGGCGGAAATACGGTTGCGAATCCGTACGAATTTGCGATTAATCTTGTCGGCGGTTCTCTGGAAATTCTGAATTCCGGTCTTTACGTTTTCAAAAGCGTGAAGAATCTGATTAATTTTACCAGCGATAATAACGCCGCGCTGAATCTTGGGACTGGAAAAATTCAGGTATTGGGTAATTCTTCCATTGCTTCAAGTTCCAGCAACGCAAAAGTTGTCGGCGACGGTTCTCTTGAGTTGGGCGACGCGAACAGCTCCATTGAATTTAACGTTGCGGACGGTAAATCCCTTACGATAGAATCCGCGGTTAATACTTCCGGCGGCGCGTACTCCAAAACAGGAAACGGAACGCTGACGATCAATCGGCTCAACGCCGTTTCCGGAGTTACGGATCTGCGCGGTCTGGCGTCGGATTCAACCGAGTTGAAGAACGTTTCGGTTTCGGGTAACGCGAAGCTGGCTCTTGGAGATCTCAGCCCCGTCGGCCTGACTGCTGAAAACGGTTCGTCGCTTCTTATTGACATTACGGGTACGGCGGACTCCTGGTCTGTGGACGCGCTGGATTTGACGAGACTGGCGGAAGCGTCTCTTGACGAAGGAATGGTTTTCGAACTGACGTCCGATATTGAGGGAACGTTGAGCGAAGACTATCTTCTTGCGAATCTTGGGAATATTCTGCTTGCCAAAACCTCCGACGATTCTTTCGACGGTTTGACATTTGACGTTAACGCGTTGTCCGTTTTCCCGAATATTGGAGAGCTGTTTGCCGTCGGTACGGCGAACGGAATCTTTTTAAGCGGTTCGGGAAGCGTTCCGGAGCCTTCCGCCTGGATTCTGCTTTCGCTTGGGGCTTTGGGATTGATTTCTCTCCGAAAGCGCACCGCCGCGAAATAATTTAATGCGTCGTGACGTCGATTTTGCAAAATGTCCTGATTTCAGTTTTTTACGGTCGGGACGTTTTTTATTTACGAAAGGAATTTTTTCATGAAAGCGCTATCCTTTTTTCTCTGGACGGGAATTTTTATTTTTTCCTGTCTGTTTTCTTTCGGTTTCGTATTTGCCGAAGAGACCGGATCGACCAGTTTTCATCCTAAAACGGGGAAAATGCTTATTTGGAAAAATTTTTCCTGGGCGTCTTCCATTCTGAAATCGGAGTCGGAGAGATTTTTAGTAGAAAATTCCGCAGAGCCGGAGAAAAGCGTTCAGTTTTTTGCTTTGAACCGGAAAAAAACGCCTCTTCTCAAGCCGCGTCTTGAAAAGGACTGTCTCGTTATCGACGCCTCGGCTATGGAAACGGAGAAAATGGAAAATCTGACGATTCAGTTTTACGGACTGAATCCGAAACGGATGGGAAGTTGCTATTTGCATTTTGTTGAAATGCAGGGGCCGAAAAACGGCAAGGGACGGCTGTTTTTTGAAGGGAAAACGAAAGATGGAAAGCATTTCTGGAAAATGCTTGAGGTTGAACTGAAGGGGTACCGTCAAATGTTTTTCTTTGAAGCGTTTATCCCCAACGACCTTCAGGAACTTTTTTTGCGGTATGATTTTACGACGCCGGGCGAATATCGTTTCTTCAGATCGTCCGTTCGTCATGAAGAGGCGGAACGAATTGCCGTTCAAAATCAGAAAGCGGAACTGATTTTTCATCTTCCGTTCGACGGTTCCGCCGTCCCGACGGTAGCGGCGGGCGAAAAGAAGGCTCTGAAAGAACAGGGAATAGAGTACGTTCCGGGATTGAATGGGTTGGCCGCGCGTTTTACCTCGAAGAATAATCCCATTCTTCAGTTTCCGCGATTGGGAAATTTGATTGAAGAATCCGGTTCAATTTCGGTTTGGATACGGCTGGAAAATTTCACAGAGCAGGATAAAAGCTGGCGCATGATTCTTGCGGAGCCGTTTGAGGACGCTACGCGAATAGGATCGGGCGCGATCTGGTGTTGGATCTACGAAGGAAAACTGCGCGGAGACGTCAGCGACATGAACGATTCTTACGTTACGCGGCCGACGCCGACCGACGACGGCTGGCGTCATGTTGTTTTCACATGGAACGCGTATGAAAAATCGCTTTATCTTGATGGAAAACGTAAAACCGTCATTAATCATGAAAAAGGGGGCAATCTTGCTACTCCCGCGAGAGCGATGGCGTTTTCAAGAATTAAATACGATTCATTCTTCATCGGCAATTATCTTGGCCGTTCGTTAGGCGGAGTGATGGACGACTTGAAGATTTATTCCGCGCCGCTTACGGATGAAGAAGTTAACGCGCTTTATCGGGAACATGCCGAGGCGCAGATTGAGCCGAGATCCAGATACTTTTTTGAGGACGAACCGATTCTTGCGGACGGAAAAATCATTGGTTCCGGCGAAAAACAGGAAAAACTTCAGATAGAACTTTACCCGAGTAAAGCGGACGAGAATAAAGACGAGAATAAAGCGGACGGCGTTTCAGACCGAAGCGTTTCGACGGCGAGCGCGGACGGCTCCAGGCCGATTCATTCGATTGTTGGCGAATTTCAGCTGAAAAATGGAGAAGGGCGTTATGCCGCGGCGTTTCCAAAATGCGCGCCGGGAATTTATCGGGTTTGTGTGAAAAATATGTCTGGCAAAACGCTGGCGGCTTATCCGGTCTGGATTTTTCACGCGGAAAATACGACGGGTCAGCGCCCGGCTCCCGTTACGGCGAATCACTCTTCGCTCTGGGATCGGAATCTTGATTTGCGGCTTATTCAGACGATTGATCTTGTTGAAGCCGCTAGCGCCGGTTCCGACGTTTTTTCAAAGGTTGGTGAAATTCAGGTCGGTCAGCTCGACGGCGAGAAGTACCTTGAGACGGCTCCGGTGAAGGAGGATCGTTTTGCGGTGCGGATTCATTTTCCGGAAGTCGGGAAGCTTTATCTTCTTGAGTATGTTTTTCCGGACGATAAATGCCGCTCGACGGATATTATTCTTCAGAGCGCAAAATTTGAACATAACGATTACGATCTCCAGGTCGGATACGCGACGGGCGACGAATATCCGAATTCCGGTAAAATGATTACGCAGCGTTATCTTTACTATCCGCGAAGTCAGGATTCCGCTTTGCTGGTCATGAACGCGCGGAACATGCCGGCGGGCGCGGCTTTGGCGAAGGTTCGAGTTTACGCGGTCGAGTCGCCGCTTCCTCAGGCGCAGATCCGGCCCGCAAAGGCCGTAAACGGCTGGACCCGTCCTTTTGGGATTTATTTTGAAGATCCCGCGGTTGGATACGATTTTGGTAATTTCGGGTATGAGGCGGAAAATTTTGAAACAATGCTGGATCGGCTTTGCGCCTACATGAAATACTCCGGTCAGAATATGTTCTCCTATCCGTTCGTCTGGTACGACGGAGTCATTGGCGACCGGTACAATCCGCGGAATCATCCGCCGCGCTGCATGGAAGCTTTTGCGAAAAAATTTGACCGCGAAGGGCTTGAATTCATGGCGACGATGAATCAGAATAACGTTTCGTTCGATATGCCTTTCTTTACTCGTTCCGATATTTTAGAAGGCAAACTTAACGATTCGATTTTGACGATTCACAGTTCCGGAACGCCTCACCCCGGCGGCTGGCACGATTCTCCGCCGATTTTTAATATTCTTCATCCGGATATTCAGAAAATGGTTCTGAAGGAGGTGGACGAGATTCTTGACGTTTGCGCGGAACATCCGTCGTTTAAAGGGATTACGCTTCATTTGCCGATGCACTCGCTCAATTCTCTTGGGGATATCCGCACCGGTTTGAACGACTTCATGATTCGTGATTTCGAAAAAGAAACGGGGATTCGGATTCCCGTGGACAAAACGGACCCGGCGCGAGGAAAACTTTTTTACGAGTGGTTAATGAAAAACGCGCGGGAAGAGTGGGTTGACTGGCGTTGCCGAAAACTGTCCGCATGGTACGAAACGCTGGCGAAGCGTCTGGCGGAACGCCGCGCCGACCTGAAATTGGGAATCCACTGCATCACGCCGATTCTCTATGCCAAAACGGTCTACGACGACGAGCCGGGATTACGCGATTTCTGGTTCCAGGTTAATCGCGATATGGGGATTGACGCGCGTTATCTGGCGAAGATCCCGAACGTTTTTGTGGAACAGTCCGTTTTTCCCGCGGATTATCGGTGGATGCGCGACCGACGGAGCGAATCGTTGCGCGAGCGGCTTCGGCTGACGGAAGAGCGCGTCGGAAGGTACGCTTCCCTCTTGGACGCGCCCAACGCCTGGGTTCATCAGTTTGACCGTTATTGGGAATCCGACGTTGCGACGCATGAGACGCGAAACGGCCGTTCGAATCGTTTTCCGGCAGAATGGCTTGACGAATGCACGTGGCGGGTTACGACTCTCAATCCGGTTGGATTCCATGCGATGAAACACTATATTATGCCGTTTCGTTTTAAGGATACGCTTGGTCTGTCAAAAGGAGGATTCCTCATTGGGACTTATGGAATGGAACCGTGGATGATTCCGTTTGCGCAGGCTTATCGTGCTCTTCCGGCTGTGGAATTTTCCGACGTCGAACCTCTTTCGCCTCAAAAACGGGGCGACGCGGTGAAAATCCGCCGTTATTCGGATGGAAAGAACACCTGGTTTTACGTCGTGAATACCGATTTAAAACCTGCGGCCGTAACGGTTTCGCTTCCTGCCGGTCAACTTGTCGATCTGGCGGGAAACAGACGTTTCAAGACGGACGGTTTGGAGAAAATCGAGCTGGAACCTTATTCGCTTCGTTCATTTATGACGTCCGGCGACGTGGAGGTGAACGTTAAAAAGATTCGTTAAGTTCACATTTCGCCTGATTATTCGGCCCCTGCTTTCGGCAGGGGTTTTTTATTACGGAGTCCGTGACAGGTTTTCGTGTTTTCCAGCGTCGATTAACATGGCGTTGATGGCGTTTAGAATCAGATTTTCAGAAAAGCGTCTGAATCTTTTTCTCTTAAAAAAAGAAAAAACATAGTTGGGGGGCCTTTTCGGAAAATGTTTTTCGTAGTATAATAATAGGGAATTAATTTAACTCCGGGCCGGAATGGGGCGCGGGGAGTGTTTCACGTTTTCAGAGGTTTCAAAATGCAGACGATCAAAGAACAGTTCGCGGCGGATCTTGGGGCCGCGAAGACCGCGGAAGCTGTCGAACAGGTGCGTATTAAGTATCTGGGCAAAAAGGGAAGCATCACGACTCTTGCTAAAAATACCGATTTCCGCAGTCTTTCTCCTGAAGAAAAGCGTTCGTTCGGTTCGCGTCTTAACGAGTTGAAGAATTATGCCGAGGAAGCTCTTGCCGCGGCAAAGGAAGCCGTCGCGAACGCGGCGCCTGCGAAGAAAAGCGTCGGTCTGGATCTCACGTTGCCGGGGACGGGCCGGACGCTTGGGTCTCTTCATCCGATCTCTCTGATTCAAATGGAACTGGAATCAATTTTTCAGGGAATGGGATTTACGGTTGTTCCATCGCCGGAATGCGAGCTGGAATTCTATAATTTCGACGCGGTAAACATTCCGTCCGACCATCCGGCGCGTGAAATGCAGGATACGTACTGGCTGAAAAATCGGATGCTCATGCGTACGCATACTTCGGCAAATCAGGTGCGTACGATGCAGCGGCTCGGCGTGCCGCTCCGCGCGATTTTTCCGGGGCGCTGTTTTCGTAACGAGGCGGTAGACCCGAGTCATGAAAATACGTTTTATCAGTGCGAAGGACTGGTAGTAGACAAAAACATTTCGGTTGCGAATCTGATTGCCGTGATGAAAACGCTTTTGAGCGAAATTTTTCACCGCGACGTTACGGTTCGTTTGCGTCCCGGTTTTTTCCCGTTTGTAGAACCGGGTTTTGAACTGGATATTCGTTGCCTTCTCTGCGAGGGGGAAGGATGTTCTACCTGTCACGGCACGGGCTGGATTGAATTGATTCCCTGCGGTTTGATTCATCCGAGAGTTCTTGAATGCGCGGGCGTGGATTCGACGGTTTACAGCGGGTTCGCCTTTGGCGCCGGCCTGACGCGCTTGGCGATGATGAAATTTGGTATTCCGGATATTCGTCTCCTGAACGCCGGCGACGTACGTTTTAACGAGCAGTTCCCGACGTATGTTTGAGCGGCTTGGAGCGACTTTAATCGAAAGAACGACCTTTACCGGCGACGGAAGTCTTGAGGCTTTTCGTTCGGTAAAGGTTTTTTCCTGTTTGAAACGTGAAGAAAGGCGAAGGCGGCGTGACGCTTCAAAATGAAGGATTAAATTCGGGAACATCCGGAAAGACGGAGTCTCGCGGAAAAAACGAGATTTTTGGGAAAAACGACGCGACCCGAAAAATTTGTCTGGTTGCCGGGTGGGGGCGTTATCCGGTTTACGTCGCGAAATCCTTGAAGGAGCAGGGGTTCGAGGTTCACTGTTTTGGAGTGAAGGGACATGCGGACCGGTTGGCCCTTTCGGAAGTTTGCGCCGTTTATCGTCCTGTCGGGATGTGTCGAATTGGAAAAATAATTCGGTACATGCGTCGGCATGGAATCAAAGATTTCATTATGCTTGGAAAGTATTTCAAACGGAATCTTTTTCACCCGTTCAGTTTTTTGGCGCATACTCCGGACTGGTTGGCGATTCGGACGTTCGCCTCTTACTTTGTGACCCATAAACATGATTGTCAGGATGATTCGTTGATGAACGCGCTGATTCGTCTTTTTGAAAGTTTTGGTTTGAAGATGGGAGCTCCGACGGATTTTGTTCCCGAACTTCTCGCGGGCGAGGGAATTCTGACGAAGAAACAGCCGACGGAAAGTCAATGGCGGGATGTCCGTTACGGTATGAAACTGGCGCGCGAGCTTGGGCGTTTCGACGTTGGGCAGACGATTGTGGCGACTAATGGAGTGGCGATTGCGCTTGAGGCGATTGAAGGAACGGACGCGTGCATTGAACGAGCCGGAAAGCTTTCTCCGAAGGGCGGATTAACTCTGGTGAAAGTTGCCAAGCCGAATCAGGATATGCGTTTCGACGTTCCGACGATTGGAATGCAGACGTTGGAAACTTTCGCAAAAGCGGGAGGAGCCGCGATTGCGATTGAAGCCGGCCGTTCGATTCTGGTCGATCGGGATGAAGTTTTGAAGTTTGCCGATTCCCACGGAATTGCGGTTTGCGCAGTTCGGTTTGAGTCGGATTAAAAAATGCGTTGGTAATCGAAGCGTTTTTTATCGTTTGGGGAAGGCGCGGTAATTTTTTGTTTGAGCCATGCCGCGCGTTTCGAATTTTGCAGTTGGTATTCAGTTAAAAAATCTCTGTTGAAAAAATGTCGCGATCAATTGTACGCAGTTCGGTTTTGGTTCGTGAAGAGTACATTGAGCAGGAATACCTTTTCAAAACGCTGCGCGAACGAATGCGTACGACGGCGACGCAGGAACTTCTGCGTACGATTCGGTATGAAATTCTGGCGACGACAAAGTTGCCGATGGCGTTGGAATTCATGGAATCGTCGTTGAAGCATACCGGAAGCATTGCCGACGCGATGCAGACCATGAACCACTATTTTACGCCGTTTCAGACGTTCGTCATGAAGGAAGCGGAACGCGAGGATGGAAAATTTGATTATCTTATCGCGCTTCAGATTCTGGAAAAGGAAGCGCATTGTCGGGCGGAGGGAATGGTCCCTCAGGGAATGTTTCTGTATCAGTTTGAGGCGTTGAGCCGAAATCGGCTGAAGTATGAAGAGGGGCTGGAGGCGATTAGCCGAGATCCGGTGTTCGACGACATGTGGTCGGAATGGATTCTGCTTTTGAAACGTCAGCTTGGGCTTTTGGATTTTGCGGAAATGATTTTTGTCCGGAGCGAGTATTATGCCGTCGTTCACGGCGAAGAACATGGAAAAGCAATTCTCTTTGGCGAAAAGGAAGGACGTATTGCGTTGGCAAATCGACGTAAAGATCCAACGTATCTTTTTTCTGCTTTTCAGCGTCATTTAAATTATCCGGTTGTGCCGAGGCCGGTTCATGAAGAATCGGAGGAGTCCAGCGTCATGAAACTGCGCCGCATGGTGGAGCATCTGGATTCGCGGGTAAAGCTGCTCGAAGAGGAACTTCATGGCGGACTGGATATTACGAAGTATTACGTGAAAGAGAAATAGGTTGAAAAAGGAGTCTGAAATAGAGTATTTTTGTTAAAACTTTCTCTGAAAATAGAATTTATCTGGAAAAATGTCCATATCAATCTTGAATTTTCAGGTAAAAATGCATATGATGAAGACAAACCAGTTTTTTCCGCGGTTTTCTCATTTTCTTGACCTGGATTTAAAAGAGTTTGGAATCATTCATGGATAAAAAATTTGGAATTCGTCTTGAATCTGCGGAGCAGACGTTTTCAGCTTCGCACTTTATTACGTTTGATTCAACGCATTGCGAACCAATTCACGGGCATGATTTTCATGTGTCCGTCGAACTTGAGCAGGAGCTTTCTCCCGCGGGATACGTAGTGGATTTTATTTTACTTTCAGAGGCTCTTCATGAGATTCTTAAAAAACTTGACCACAGGACTCTTCTTCAGGGCGAGAATCCCAAAATTCGTTTCACAATGGAAGAAATCGAGCCGGAAGAGCAACCCGGCGTAGTGGACTGGATGAATAAAGTGGGGAACTGGCTTTCATCCGTGAATCAGTACGGGGACGAGAATATGACGAAAGAACTTGCTCCGGAAGATTATTTTCAGAAAATGGCTCAGATGGCGGCGGGAGGATTGGAATCCGAAAACGCGGAAAACCGGGATACGGATGAAAATACGGTCGGTTGGGGTGAAATCGTTGCGATGAACGAACTGTCGTCCATGAGCGGTCT
>CAZWOV010000069.1:0-1863 GCA_964635645.1 uncultured Planctomycetaceae bacterium
GGAATTACGCGATGTACGAAGGCCGTCGCGATCGTGGTGAGCGAGACGAACGGCACGGTGCGTATTTTCCAGAACGGCGAAGTCATGTTGCGCATAGAGCCGACGAATCGCAAACCGTTTATCTGGAAAAAACTTGAGTATGAGCCGCCGGAGAACTGAGAGAGCCGGGGCGCCGGGGCGGCTGGAAATTGATGAAAACGGCGACCCGGAGGATATCGAAAAAGAAAGAGCGGAGCAAATGCCGGAACGTGAAAAGAATACGGAAAATTCAGCGTTGACGTCCGCGGAGCTGGACATGCTTCTTGAAGAAGTAGAGCCGAAATTTCCCACGCTTCCGGATTTGGATATTCCAGAAAAGTCGCCGGAGAGCGAATTAGGCGAAATTCGAAGAACGTTCAGTCGGGAGCAGATCGCGTCTCTTGGAAATATCGAGCTTGAAGTTCGGATAGAGCTTGGTCAGACGACGATGCCGTTTTCAGAAGTTTCGGCGCTTCGGCCCGGTTCGGTCGTTATTCTGGATAAGCACGTTAACGAACTGGTGAATATTCTGGTGAACGGAAAAGCGATAGCGCGCGGGGAGTTGCTTATCGTGAACGGTTGTTTCTGCGTGCGGGTTAAGGAGTTTCTTTGAAAAAATTTTAAGAAACGGGATTCAATCTTCCTTTTTTCCTTTTTCGGAGCAGGTAAAGGAGTTTTTATGCGCCGTGGAAAATTGAGAGTTGCGCAAGTATTACCGCTGGTTTTCATTTTCGGTTTTTCTTTTTTGGCAGAATCTTTTCTCCAGGCGCAGACGACGCCGGCAAACGGACAGACGACGCCGGCAAACGGAGGAGATTTTTCCGGAGGAGCGTCCGTTCGTTTTGCGGATACTTATTCTTCCTGTCCGACTTCCTCGCAAACGTTTGAATCCGGGGTTCCGACGCTTCATCCGGCGGAGGGGGCTTTGGCGTCGGGCCGTCCGACTTTCAGGCGCGTTTCGGAGGAGCCGCAGCCGTCGGAGGTTTACGGGAGCGGTTTTGAAGGAAAAAAACTGTTTTCCAGTTTGTCGGATTCGTCGGATTCGCCGTCGGATTCCGTTTCCGGAGAGAATTCCGGAGATAAGAGGAAAAAATCGAAATATTCGTCTGCCGTCGGGGTGAAAAAGCTGGCGTTTTCAGTGGCGGCGGTTACGTTGCTTTTCTTTATTCTGCTGCTGCTTCTGAAAAAATTTTCTCCGGAGGACGCGCCGAAGTTGCCGAAAGAAGCGTTTGAAATTCTTGGAAAATCGCAGTTGGCGTTTCGGCACCAGCTTTATTTAATGCGTTGCGGCGAGAAATTGTTTATCGTTTCCATTTCACAGAACGGCGTGGACCGAATCGGCGAGATTGAGGACCCGTTGGAGGCGGACCGTATTGCGCGGCTTTGCCGCGGAGAAGTTTTGGGAACGGAAAATCTTAAGAAAATAGAGGAACTCCGTTCCCGTCGTAATTCAGGCGAAACGCTTCGGAAACCAGACGCATGAACGATGGAATGGGAGAATGAAAAATGTCGGAAACGGTACTTAAGATCCGATTGGGCCGCGCGGGGATTGGTTTTCTGTTTTTGTTGCTTTGCCTTTCCGGAAAAGCGGAACTGAACGCGCAGTATTCTTCCGGGAACCGCGTTCAGCCGAAGATATGGTCCCAGCCTGAATCCGTTGCGGAACCGCGTTTGGAAACGTTGGTTTCTCCCGTTAGTTCTGAAATTCCGCGTGATGAAACAGAGAGGAACGCGGGGATTTCGTCCGACGGCCGTCTTTCGGGAAACGAGAGAAACGCGGGGATTTCGTCCGACGGTAGTCTTTTGGGAAACGTGGAAAACGTGAAGCGCGCGAGTACGGATTTG
>CAZWOV010000069.1:1963-6295 GCA_964635645.1 uncultured Planctomycetaceae bacterium
CGACGGTAGTCTTTTGGGAAACGTGGAAAACGTGAAGCGCGCGAGTACGGATTTGCCGGATGTTTCCAGAACTGCGGAACCGCGTCGGGAAGAAAAACAGAACGGATTCGGTCTGGACCCTGCTTCGTGGTTTTCCTCCTCCGGTATTCAGGGGTCGGCGTTAACGTTTCTTTTTTTGAGCGCGGTAAGTCTTGCGCCCGCGTTTTTGATGATGACGACCAGTTTCGTCCGCATTTTTGTTGTTTTTGGTATTCTTCGTCATGGTTTTGGGACGCAGGGAATTCCAGGGACTCAGGTTTTGGCGGCGTTGTCGCTTTTCATGACTTTTTTTATCATGTTTCCGACCTGGGAAAAGACGTGGAATGAAGGAATCAAGCCGTACCGGAACGGCGAACTTTCGCAGGAAGAGGCTCTTAAGGCGGGTTTGAAGCCGCTTTGCGAATTTATGGCGAGACAGCTTGAACGGACCGGAAATACGGAGGAGATTCTTCTTTTCTGGCGTCACAGTTCCGCTCCGCCGGACGAGTCTCGTCTTGAAGAGTATTCGGTCGAAGACGTTCCGCTCCATGTTCTGCTTCCGTCTTTTATGCTGAGCGAACTGAAGACGGCGTTTCTCATTGGCGTTCAGGTTCTGATTCCGATGCTTGTCGTGGATCTTCTGGTTTCTTCCATTCTGGTTTCCATGGGAATGTTCATGCTTCCGCCGACGATGGTTTCCTTGCCGTTCAAACTTCTTCTTTTTGTTTTAGCGGACGGGTGGCGTTTGGTTGTTGAGATGCTTTTGAGCAGTTTTTGAGGTTTTTCATGAAAAGGAATCGAAAGAATTTTTTACGCCTGACGCTGGCTCTTGCGATTTTTTCGCTTTTCGTCTTTGGAACCGCGTCGCTCCCGGCGTCGGATATTCTTCTCAAAGACGGGCGGCATTTGCTGGGGCGTGAAGGAATGTTGCCCAAATTTGGCGAATTGCCTCAGTATTCGACTCCTGAAGCTCAAATAATGCCGATGAATATCGTTTTCATGGACGACGATTTGCGAAGGACTTACGTCTCGAAAAGGCAGGTGGCGGACGTTTTTTCAAATTCTGAATTGGAAACGATTCCCGAACGGTTCGTCCTGCGTCAGAAAATTCTTGAAAAAGGTTCCGTCGTTAAGGGCGTTGGCGTTTTGCTGAAGGAGGAACCGTTTGACGAATTTGGCCGCCGAACGATTCGGATGGTTACGGCGCAGGGACCCAAAGACATTATTCAGTGCATTACGGTGATTACGCCTTTCTGGACGAAGGTTGAATGCACGAATTTTATTTGGGATATGCGTATTGCGACGACGAGTATTCCGGTTGCGCAGCTCCTTCCGATTTTGCGCAGACAGGCGATTCGTCTTACGAAAGGCTCGGAGGTGGAAGCGGCGCAGAAAATCGCCCGTTTTTTTATTCAGGCGGAACGTTACGAACTGGCGGCCGGCGAATTGAATCGGGTTATTCAGCTGGCGGAGGGCGACGAAGCGGAAACGCTTAAAAAAACGCTTGCTCCCACGTTGGCGATCGTTCGGCAGCTTTCCGCGAAACGCGCGTTAAACGAACTGAAATTTCGACAGTCGAAAGGTCAATACGCTCTGGTTCAGGAGATGCTTGAACAGTTTCCGGTTAAAGGCGTCGCGGGCGAAACGCTTGTTCAGGTTCGCGAGTTGAAAAAAGAATACGACGCAATGGATCAGAGAATCGAGAAACTGATTGAAAATATCCAAAAATGTTGGCTTGAACTGAAAGACGAGTCTGTCCGGGCGGAGCTTAAGTCGGTTCTGGTAGAGATTCTCGAATCGGTGAACTACTCGACTTTGCCGCGAATGGAGGCGTTTGAATCGATGATGGACGCGGGCGGCGCGGACGTTCAGGAGTTGATTTCGCTTGCCGCGACCAGTTGGCTGCTTGGAAGCAAAAACGCCAGCGACAGAATCGTGATCGCGGTTTCAGCCGTTCGCGTCCGAGACCTGATTCGCGATTTCATGGAGGCGAAAGACGACATGAGCCGCGAAGCGATTTTCCGAAAATTCCGTCAGGAGGAAGCCGGGTCGGTCAAAATCGTGTCGGCTCTCCTCGCGCACATGAAGCCGCCCGTGCGCGTCGGCAAGGATGAATGGCAGGGAAAAGACGGTTTTTTCCGTCTTCAAACTTCCTCCAGCGTGGACGAGCGGCCCATTAATTACTGGGTTCAACTTCCTTTAGAGTACGATCCGCACCGGCTTTACCCCGCCGTCGTCTGTCTTCACGGCGCCCTGGACGATCCGCTCAAGGAAATGGAATGGTGGACCGGCGGATTTGATCCGAAGGGATTTCGATACGGACAGGCGGGACGAAACGGATACGTCGTCATTTCCATAGACTGGATGGGGGCGGACCAGAGAAATTACGAATACTCGGCTCGGGAACACGCCGCCGTTCTGAATACGCTTCATCATGCGACGCAGCGTTTTTCCATTGATACGGATCGAATCTTTATTTCCGGGCATTTTGAAGGCGGCGAGGCCGCCTGGGATATCGCCTCGGCTCACCCCGACCTTTGGGCGGGGGCGATTCCAATTTCAGCGCGCGCGGAAAAGTACTGCGAAATTTACTGGTCGAATCTCAGCAAATTGCCCGTTTATTTTATCTGCGGCGAGCTTGATAATCAGATACTCGCAGAAAACGCGAACGTTCTGTCGAGATATTCCCGGCATGGATTTGATTTGACGGTTGCCGAATATCAGGGACGCGGTCGGGAAGCGTTTTCGGATGAAATTCTTCGTCTGTTCGACTGGATGGAACGCAAGAAAAGGGATTTTTATCCCTCTGAATTTGAAGTGCGGACCATGCGTCCGTGGGACAATTTCTTCTGGTGGCTCGACGTTGAAAAACTTCCCCCCAACGCGATTGTTTTGCCGACGGAATTTCCGCGGAACGGGATGATTCCCGCGAAAATTTCC
Source organism: uncultured Planctomycetaceae bacterium (assembly GCA_964635645.1). Classification (GTDB taxonomy): domain Bacteria; phylum Planctomycetota; class Planctomycetia; order Pirellulales; family Thermoguttaceae; genus RGIG3701. The sequence goes on from CAZWOV010000069.1 coordinate 4,922, forward strand.
GCGGAGCTTGTTCCTTCCGCCAACACCCTGAAAGCGAATGTGCCGACGGGAAAAATTACTTTTTGGGTCGGTCCCGGAATGCTTGATTTTGAACAGCCGATCAATTTTCTTGTGAACGGAAAGAAAGCGCGCGTCTCGCGCGACGTAATGCCCGATCTGCAAATTCTGCTGGAGGACGTTCGCCGTCGCGGGGACCGGCAAAATCCTTTCTGGCAAAAGCTCGAGGCGGAAACGGGACGAGTGAAATAAAAAATCGTCGGAAACGGGACGAGCGAAAGAAAGAATCCGTCGGAAACGGGACGAGCGAAAGAAAGAATCGTCGGAGCGCGGTTTGTCGAAATTCTGTTTTGCGTCGGGCCGGGGAGATAAATAGGAAAAAGGTATCCAATTTTCCGAAAATGCCGAATGAATTTTGAGAAAAGGGAAGGAATTTTTCAAAAAACATCAAAAAAGACTTGCTTTTTCCTGAAATTGAGCGAAAATAAAATCGAGTTTCCGTTCAGTTCCAGGAATTTTTTCGCGACTTTTATTGACTGTTAAAAATCATGCGTTCGATTTGTCTCCGGTTTTTTCAAACCGTTCGTTTTTTAAATAATATCCGCTTCCTGGCGATTCTGGTTTCAGGAATCGTCTTCATCGGAATCGGTCTGAATGATTCCGCGCTCGCCGCACAGACGGTTCGAAGAAGTTCGGCTTCTCCGACCGTCAAAAAAGAGAAATACATTTCGACGGTTCTGACTCCGGAAGGAATCCGAATTCTTAAAGTGAACTATCCCTGCGACCGGCATGCCAATACTTCGGTTGAAGTGCGTCTTCTTGCGGGAAAAGCCGCCCGTAATCCGCAATTTGTGAATCCCGTCTTTTTTGAACATACGTGGATGCAGAAAAAAGACGTTCTGGGCGTTACTTCGAAAGATACGCTTGAACAGTGCTATTGGCAGGACGAAGACGATCACGTCGTTCGCCGACTCCATTTTGAAAATCCGAGGGCGGAGGTGGATATTCTTGCTTCCGTTGGCGTTTTTCAGGTCCGCGACACGACGGTCCGTATTAAAATGGAAAATCCGAAAACGCGGGAGATGGAAACGACGCTGATTTTCCCGAACGCAAGCCGTATTCAGGTCGGAGCGGCTCCTTCGAAGGCCGATCCTTTCAGTGATTTTGCTTTTGGATTTGATCTTATCGCTCCGGAATTCAGTCAGCCGTGCGATATTACGGTTTGGGTTTTGCGCGGCGACAAAATCATGCTTGAGGAAACTCTTCATTGGGACGGGCATATGGAAAAACCGTATGAGGAAAAGGAAACGGCCGTTCAAACCTGGAAGAAATCCAAGAAGAAAAAAAGCGATTTCTTTGACGACGACGGCGATGACG
>CAZWOV010000069.1:6395-10622 GCA_964635645.1 uncultured Planctomycetaceae bacterium
TGGAAGAAATCCAAGAAGAAAAAAAGCGATTTCTTTGACGACGACGGCGATGACGACGATGACGATGACGGCGATGACGACGGCGATGACGACGAGGATGACGACGGCGATGACGATGACGACGGCGATGGCGACGACGGCGATGACGACGGCGATGACGACGAGGACGAATGAGATTAAGATTGCCGTGAGAAAAACCAACCGATAGAATTCATGGGAGAAATTTAAGTATGCGTTTCCTGCATCTGGGCGACATTGTTGGAAAACCTGCGCGCGATTTAATTCGAAAACGAATGCCGGATATTCGTCGAGAGCTGGAGCTTGAATTTGTGACGGCGAACGCGGAAAATTCAGCGGCGGGTTCCGGAATTAATCAGGCGATTTTCAATGAATTGCGAAAAGCTGGAATTGATTGTCTCACGATGGGGGATCATACGTTTAAGCGAAAAGAAGCCATTGCCGTTTTGGAAAAGGAATCCCGCATAGTCCGTCCCGCCAATTATCCAGGCGAGGCTCCGGGAAAAAGCGTCTGTATTTTTGAAATAGGCATGGGCGCGCGCTGCGCCGTCCTGAATCTTCAGGGGCGGGTTTTTATGCAGCCGATCGACTGTCCTTTTCACGCCGCCGATCGGCTTTTGCGGCAGTTGCCGAAGGATGTGAAAGTCGTTGTCGTGGATTTTCATGCGGAGGCTACCAGCGATAAACAGATTATGGGCAGGTATCTTGACGGTCGGGTTACCGCCGTGCTCGGAACGCATACGCATGTCGCGACTGCGGACGAACAGATATTTCCAGGAGGAACGGCGTTCCAGTGCGACGTTGGAATGTGCGGTTCCATGAAAAGCATTATTGGAAGGAAAATAGAGTGCGTGACGGAGGCGACTCTGACCGGGCGTCCCGTGAATTACGAAGTGGCTGACGAAGACGTTGTTCTCCATGGGACCCTCGTTGAATTTAATCCGCTTTCGGGGCGGGCTTTGTCCGTTGAGCGATGGACGTGCCGGGAATAATGGATTTTCTGATTTTTTTATTTTGAGCTTGACAATCCATAATTTTTTGATATAATCTGTCGGTAAAGTTTGACTGTTTTGCGTATTTTGCGCTTGTGCGGAATTAATCTGAAAAGAGCGGTTCATGAATTCAAGTTTGCCTTTGCCGAAATTACTGTTGGGAGTTTTTGTCTCCTGCCTTTTTTTTCTTCTTGCGACTGTCGTTTTTGCAGGCGTAAGCAGTTTGTTTCACATGCTCGGCGATTCGACTCCGGGATGGGTTTTTGGTTGGATTTCGGCAGGAACGGGCCTTCTTTTCTTTGCGACGTTCCTTCTTCTGGTCTTTCTCCACGTCGGTTTTTCTCTTCTGGACGGCGGAGCGTTTGACGAATCCGATAAAGAAAAAACAAACGATTCCGACAAGACGAAAATAATTGAGGAAACGCAGGAAACGCGCTGAAATCAGAAGAAGAAAGAAATCTGAATTTAAAAAGAGAACGAATTTACTTGAAAAAACGAGCTGAAAATTTGAAGCTTTGAGATCTTGACTAAATTCAGAAATTACTCAAACTTCCGGATATTATCGAACGAAACGCGAAACGATTAATAAAAAACAGTTTCGCGTTTGGATTCAACGTCGGCTGCCGCTTAAACGACGGACCGAAATCTTCCGGCTTAGTTGTCGAATGAAGAAAGGAGTTTTTCAAGAGCAATCTCCAGTTTTTCCGGAGTTTCATAGACTCCCGCCGCGATTTCTGCGCGAACGCGATTGACGAGGTCGGTACGGATCCCGTCAATTTTCTCGCCGGAAAACGTAACGTTAGAGGCGGAAGTCGTTTCGGTAGTCTGAATGTTCACGACGTCCTGTTTCGATTGAACATTCTCATTTGAGGAAATCTTCGTGTTGGCAGTTTCAGCCTTCGGTTGCTGGACTGCTTTCACCCGACTGATTCCCGACACATTTGACAGTTTATTAATTTCCATTTTGTTCCCGTAAGTTTTTATCTGACGAAAGAGCGTCTGATTTTGAAAAGGATTCAGCAAATTTGAATTTATTTGTGAATTTGAATTTTCTCTCCAAAAAACGCATTCGACAAAGCTTCCATGACCCTCTGTTCCGGATTAAGAGTTCAATTTTATGTATAGCATAAAAAACAGGTAATGTGAAGAGCAATTTCTTGAAATTTCCAAATTTTTTCCAAAAAACATTAACTCTCTTTAAATATACCATTTAAAAATAGCTTTGTCCACCTCAAAATAAAAAAACCTAAATAAAATATCGGCAAACGGCAAGCCTTGCGAGTTGTCAATATTCTTTATTTTGTTTATTTTGTCTGTTTTGTTGAATCGGCAAATCTTGCCAAGTTTGTTTAGTTTATTTTCTTGATTTGGAAAAAATTTTTTCAGTTTTGCAATAGTTTGCGCGGAAGAGGCGTTTAAAGGGTAGTTTCAGTCAGTGAAATTAACCGGAAAGGAATGAATTATGAAAAAAATGAATTTGGTTTCGACTTTTATTTTTTTAGCGGGACTCCTAACTTTTTCTCTGGTTCAGGCCGGGGAATCCGTAACGGCGGACCGGAACGCGTCGGCTGAGCAGAACGCGGCGGCGGACCAGAGCGCGTCGGCTGAGCAGAACGCGTTGGCGGACCAGAGCGCGGCGGCTGAGCAGAACGCGTTGGCGGACCAGAACGCGGCGGCGGACCAGAGCGCGGCGGCGCAGGGAGATGTTCCGAATTCCGACGCCGCTTCGGGTAAGGAGGCGAAAGCGGAGAAAAAGGCCGAGCGGCAGAAAAATGTTCCGCAGCAGAAAAAGGCGAAAGGCGCCCATGGCAAAAATACTCCGGATAGTGAAATTCAGAAACGGATAGAGAAAAAGTCGCAGGCGTTAAAAAAAGCCCAGGCAAAGGAGAAAAAAGCGGTCAATGAGTTGAAGAAAGCTCAAAAGAAAGTTCAGAAAGCGAAAGAAGAGACCAAAAAGGCAAAACGGGAACTTGAGAAAATGAAACGGAAAGCGAACGCGGAACCCCGATCTGAAAAGGGCGTTAAAACCGAAAAACAGAAGGATAAAAAATAAAAAAAGGAGTGAAAATGTTTTCGCAACGATTTCCCGCAACGCTCTTCAAGGGTTGCGGGAAATTTTGTCGATACGGAAATTTCAGGCGGAGAAATTTCCGCAAAGCTTAAATGTTTGCGGAAGGCGGAGCCGATTTCTCACAGATTGTCAAAGTCGATTTTATCCGGAAGCGGTTCGCTTTCCGGGAGACCGTTCCGGATTCGCCGCTCGATGATTCGAAGGATAATACCTGAGAAAATGAAAGAGCCGGCGATAATGTAAACGACTGGGATTGTTTTCTTTTTTTGCGGAGCGCTTTCAATTTGAACGGCTCCGTTTCCCTGACGGTACCAAAGCGGAGCTTTCGCGTAAAAGCAGGGCGTTGATTCCATTCCCTCCATTCCTTCGTAGAGATAATGTTTGAAGAAAAGTCCGTCGACGACGACGGGGATTTTCGTTTCTTTATCGATCGGCCAGTTCTCGGGTATTTCCAGGGTATTGACAAGAACCGGATTTTTCGGATTGTCGTCCGGTTGAATCCAGAGTTCGTAAAAGGCGTTAAAATCGTATCCGAAATCGGAGTTCTCGTCCTTCTGTTCAATCGTTTTTTCCGGTTGGAGAACGCCGTCCGGCGCGCCGTCTTTCGTTTCAGTCGAGGAGGAGACGGCCGCAGTTTTTTGCAGCCAGCCGGGAATGGGAGTTTTCTGTATCAGTCGAACCGCGCCGCGAATTCGAATGACGCTTCCGCGGTATGTTTCCGGCTGTTTGAAGTATTGCGCGTAAAGAACCCGTCCGATGGAGGCGTCGCGAATCTCTTCGAGCGTCATTGAGTTGAGACGATTCCACGCGCGCATTACCGTTCGGGTTTCGTCGGCGGAGACGGGAGCGTGGTCTTTTACCTCCTCGAGTTCTTCAGGGGTCAGAACGTCCAGACGGCGATCGGGTTGAGAAATATCCTCCATCTGATTCATCCATTCCGGAGGGAGACGATTCGGGTCGTTCAATGAAAAAAGAAACGTCAGCGTCTCTTTTTGAAAGAGCGTCCAGACGAGGAGCAGGAGAATTCCAATTCCGAGAATAGTCCAGGAAAAGTTTCTGCGGTTTTTGTAGTATCGAAAATCGATTTGTTTCGTCATTGGCCGACCTTCAGGAGAATGGAAAATACTCTGTTTATGTCATATTAAT
>CAZWOV010000070.1:0-10384 GCA_964635645.1 uncultured Planctomycetaceae bacterium
CGTACTCGCTCGGTTCGTAAAGAATCGGAATCATGCAGTTAATTCCAAGCTTCAAATCAGGACGCGCTTTTCGCAAATGCTCGGCAAGTTTCCGATACCAGTCGGCAATCTTTCGGCAACGCCAGTCCGTCCATTCCTCCCGCGCATTTTTCATCAGCCACTCGAAACACAATTTTCCAAAGAGCGGCTCGGAATGATCGACGGGAATCTGAATACCCGTTTCTTTTTCAAAATCTTCAATCAGGAACCGATTGTAGCCCGCGCGAATATCGCCAAGCGAATGAAGGGCGTGCCGCGGAAGATGAAGAATAATCCCCTTGAACGACGGATGTTTCGCCGCCATCGCCAGAATATCGTCAAGCTGACGAAGCGTCATCGCCTGAATTTCAGGATGAAGCGTGTTGAAAATCGGCGGCGTGCCGTGCCATCCGCCCGGATGCGGAGTACCGGTCGTTCCATGAATGGAGAAATAGCTGTCGTTAAGTTTTCCGCTCGTCAAATCAATTCGGCTCAGAATCGGCACGTCGAAACTCACGTTATTCTGATTGAAGGTTCCCATGAATTCGAGACCTTCACGGTCAAAACGCTCCAAAATCCCTTCAAAGAAAAACGGAACGTGATTTCTCGGATTGTACCGCTCGCCAATCGGACCGTGGTACCAAACCATCGGATACGCGAGAAGATTCTGCCCGCTGTATTTCATGTACTGGCAAATCCGATCCAGCATGATCGGGTAATTTTCGATTTTCGAACCGTCGACTCCGAAATCATAATTAATCGCGGGATCTTCAAAATAAATTCCGACCTGACGCGTCCAGCCGTTAACCGGTTTCGCAGGATTAATCCTCGCAACGGGTAATTCCAGATTAAGAACTTCAAAAATGCGGATATTCGCAACCGCGGCGCCTCCGCCGACGCACTCGGAACCCCCGGAGTTCCGATCAATCGGAGTTACCGTTCTGGCCGTGGTGAAAACCAGCGCGTAGTCGTCGCTTCGCGCCCAAAGCAGGTTCCGAACGGTAATCCATTTTCCGGTATTCGGGTATTCGTCGCCCGTGCAATAACCGGTTTGCAGCTCGTATTCGCTGCCGGCGGTAAGTTTGGCCGACTGGGCGATGACGTCTACCGTACGCATTTTATCATCCGGAATATCCCATTCCAGACAGTAGACTTTTCCGTTTTCCAATTTTGGAAGATGAATAGCGAAACGATTTCCCGCGTTATTGGACGTCTCAAGATACTTTCTTCCCTCAAGTTCGCCCGTCCCCAGTTCGCCGAAAGAAGTTATGCGATCTTTCGAAATATTCACGGGATCGATATCTTCAACAAACTTCAATTTCAAATCTTCCGTCCAGATCGAATTCGCGGCGCTTTCCCGGGCAATCTTCTTTTTAAGCGCATTCAAGGTCTCGCGTTCGGGAGCGTCAAGAACAAGAATGGAACGGGATTCGAGAAAAGTTTCGCCGGAATGAAGCGCCAAAGAATAAATTCCCGGTTCCATTTGGGAAAGTTCAAGTTGGAAATTCTGCTCTTCGCCGGGACGAACCGTTAAACTCTGCTCGCCGAAAACTTTTTGACCATTTCTCAACGAAACGACGCAGGCGACCTCTTCCCGGCCTTCATTTCTGACGGCGCCATGAAGCGGCTCCCTTGAATCCGCCAACCGCGTCTTGCTTCCTTCTTTTGAGAAAGAAACCGTTCGGAACTCACGATATTTTTTCTGGATCTCATCGTAAGAAAGAGGCATGGAGTAAATCTGAAGCTCGTCGATCTTTCCCTGAAGAACCTGCTGACCCCGCAAATTCCCAACAAAAAACGACTCCATCGGCAACGGCGAGTACAGATACGGGCGGCGCGGCGCGGCCATATTCACTCCGTCGCTCAAAGAGTTGATCCGTTTTCCATTGACATATAAACACTTTTGAAATTTACTCCAACAGAAAACAATATGAGTCCAGCTGTTTTTATCAGAAAAATTCGTCATTAAATAACTGTCGCGCATATCGCTCGTGTCAAAACGCAAACGCCCCTCGTGAATCCAGCACCAGAGAGCCCCGGAACCGATTCGGGTATTAGATTCCCACGGTTCGGACAGAATTGTGCGCCAGGTATTCCGATCGGCCGGACCGCTCCAGTCCGGTTTAACCCAAACGGAAATCGCGCCCGATTCCTGACGGATATTTCCAGCCGTCGCATATTCAAGCAAAGATCCCATTCCGTCGCGTATTTCAAGCGCTTTTCCCGAAACGGCGTCGTCCGTAAAACTAAGATTTTCCGCGCGTTTCGGAGTTTTCTGACCGCCGGAAATCTGTGCGTCGGCCGTTCCGTCGAAATTCGCGCTGAAAATCAGCTCGGGCTTCTTGCCTTCCGTCTCGGACAGCGCGGATGAAACCGGCGGCTGAATCCAGATCGACGAAGAATAAAGCCGGAACTCCCCTTCTCCAAAGAAGTCGTAACGAAGATGAAGCCGCGCCAGATCCGGATCGATATATTTTTCAAAGGCAAGTTTCTGCGGACGTCCGTTAAAATTAATTTTCTGCGCCTCGTAATAATGTTTTTTACTGTTAGTTTGCCCTTCAAAATAAAAATTCCCGTTCTTTCCCAACGGTCCCTGAACAGAGTAAAAGAGGGCGCAGTCTTTTCCCTCAAGTTTTTTATGATCAAAACCGAAAATGCGAAGCTGAACATTTCCAAACTCGGCAACTTTCATTTTACCGGCGCCAATGACGAGGCAGTCTTTTTCCAGCCGAACGTCAAGGTTCGCCGTCTTTTCACGCTTCAGGGCGTAAAATTCCACGATCGCCCGCCCGTCCGGAGTCTTCAAACGGCAAATATCCGGCGTTCGCTCAAGACTAAGCGTCTCCCACGGAGGAACTTCAAAAAAGAGCTGTTGCCCCGCGTTTTCGGCCCTTGCCGTTTGGGAAGACGATTCGTCGGACGCCCAAAGCGGAATTGAAAGGAAAAAGAAAAAAATGAAGTGAAACAATATCGAAACGTAAGGGAAATAATTTATCTTCTTCATATTTTAAACCATGGACAAAATCAACATGGAATTTTAACGCCTTTAATCAACCCAAATAAAGACGTTAAAATCCCCAAACGTTATTTCAAAAGGCAACGGAAACACGGTTTCAATCGCCTGGCGCCGATGCGGAATATTTACGCAATCCGAACCGACAGACGTTTTTTCACGCAGAAAAACATCATGCCGACGGCAAGGAACAACAAAACAAACGACGACGGCTCCGGCAGCGAAACCGACGCGGCAAGAATCATTCTTCCGTTTTCCCCGGTCAGAAGACTCAATTCCCACGCCTGGGAACCTTCAATTTCCAGCGAACTTAAATCAAGGTTTTCAAAACTTCCCGCGGCTCCTTCCAGAAGATAAACGGTATCGCCCAAATCAAATTTCTCGTCGTTCAGAAATGAGACGGTCAAACCGTCCGCAAAATTCACTTTATTGAGGACCTGCGTCAAAGCCGTTTCCAGCTGCGCATTTCCAAGATCGGCAAGATACGTGCCGCGCATAGCCAAATCTTCTTTCTGATTCAGGGTCATCCCAGCCCCAAGAGTACTTTCCGCATCCATGGTCAAAACGCCGTTAAGCGTTCCGGAACCGAGAAGGATCCCCTTTGACAAATTAATGGAAGAATCCTCTCCCAAGACCTGTCCGGAAAGAGTCAGCGCCGAACCGTCCGCGACAAGAATCGAGCCGCTGAAAACGTCGAAAGCGGAAGAATTGGCCAGAGCGTATTGACCGCCGGCAATAAACTCCAAAGAACCGGAGCCTTGGAACTTATTGGAAATTACGTATTCATTCGAACGTGAAAAAACGACTTTTCCGCCAAGATCCGACGCGGTTGCAGAAGTTCCGTCTACCGCGGTAAAGACGACGTTTCCAAGCCCCAACGTCCCGGACGTTCCGTCAAATGAATTACCGTTAACGGAACCGATATGACCGATCTGAATCCGGGAACCGCCTTCAATAAAGGTATCGCCGTAGTCGTTTTCATTACCGGTAAGAATTATCTGCGCGAGGGTTCCCTGGAAATCATATCCGCAAATTCGCAAAGAGGCGGGATTGTCTGCGTTCGCATTCGTAATTTTAGCGGAAATCATCCCCTTATTAAACTGCGTTCCATCGATCGCAACGTTAGCGGCGCTGACTCGCGTATCTCCCATGAGATAAAGCGTTCCGCCAAGATTAACCATCGAAGACTCGTTAGACTGCCCCGTCATACGGATCGCGCCGTAGGCTTCGGCGCCCTGTTTTCCCATTCCCTCGAGATAAAGTTCAAGAGAATAATTCGAATTGCCGCGCAATATGAATTGTCCGCCGTGAGTCGCGCCGATCGCATACGGCTTGGAATAAGACGGTCCCGGATCAAACCGGTATCCGTCCGCCAAAAGAAGCGTTCCCTGGAAATTACTCAAATCCGCTGGATGCGACAAGTAGTCCTTAATTTCATTCGAGCCGGATTCGTATCCGACAATCAACGTGCCTTCGCCGGCAATCTTGACGGAATTCGACGTCTGGGACATATTCGTATAGATCCGCAAAGAAGCCTGCGGGTTTATCGTAACAAGACCGGTTACGCCTGCCAGCGCGTTGTTGTTCACGAACGAATAGGAAGCGTCCCCGTCAAACGTAACTCTTCCGCCGCCGGAAAGAGTATTGGCGATCGCAACGTTTCCCGTTCTCTGAAAGCGAAGCTGGGATTCGTTGCTAATCGTAACGGCGGCGTTTCCCAAAGAACCGCTGGTTCCGTCAAACGAAACCTGATGCGTTATCGAAGAATTAGTATGGTCGTAAAACGTCAACACAGAAGAATCGATCTTACCTATCGAAACCGTTCCTTTTCCCACAATGGATACCGGATTGGAAAAGGAATCGTTATTTCCGACAATATGAATCGTATCGCTCGAAGCGTACGGCGAAAGCGTCAGACGAGCGTCAGACGAGCTTTCCAGAGAAGCCAGCGACGTCAAATAAACGTTTTTCCGCGCCGCCATATCCTGAATACCAATCGTAGCGTCTCCGGCAAGCGTAACGACGCCGGCAAAATAATTATGCGTAATCTGATCCTCATTATTCGAAAGAACGCAAACGCGAATCGCTCCCGAAGTCTCGCGGACCTCAGCGCCGGAGTTGTTCGCGTAATGATACCCAGTCCCCGATATCTGGAAATTATTCGGAATCCAACGATCAAGCCACGTCCGCGATTCTTTCGAAGGATCGGGAATAATGTGGAAACACCCTCCCGATTCAATAACATAATCTCCGGAAGGAACCAACTCCGAGTATGATTTTCGCTGGCCGTCGCTTATTACCGTTTGAGCCAAAAGACCGTCGGCCCCAAAAAGCGACGTCAAAACACCGCATAAGGTCCATACGGTAAAAACGGCGCATTTCCAAACGCGCAAAGAAATTGAACCGAAAAACGGCGACATTTTTTTCAACCCAAAACTTTTCGACATGTCATTCCCTCGATATTAATCGATTTTTCTAAAATACGTTTAAAAACCTGAATATTATTTTCCACAGATTTGTCTCGACGTCAAGGAAATTTTAACTTTTTTTTCACAAATATTTTAATATTTCCATTAATAAAAATAACGACGGGAAGAAAATCTACTTCCCGCCGTTTTTCAGTCAAAGTTCAATCCAGACAAACCGTTACGGAAGCGTAACCGGCTCGTCTTCCTCAAAACTCAGCTCCTGAATTTTACCGTCCGCATCGCGAACCTTAATCTGAAGCTTTTTGACGACTCCGCGATCGACGTCGCCGAAAGCGTCGTTAAACTTGCCGACGGGAACGAGACGTTTTCCATTCATTAAACCTTTCAGTTTCTGCAAAACATCCGTCCGTTTCGCGTCGGAACCATAGGTCGCTTCAATAATTTCGCCGGTAAAATCTTTTTCCGCATTTTTCAGCGCGTCTTCCTTCGCTTTCAGTTCCAGCGCGGAAGGAGCGAGCGTCAAAGGACCTGAAACCTTTTCCGAATCGCCGTCCTGACGAATGTCGAACCGATTGATAACCGGCGCGGAGTGGATACGCGGACGAATCGGCGGAACGGTATTCACCGCGACGGAGTACGGATCGTACATTGCGCGGACTTCTTCGTCGCCGAGATACGGCCCGTTGCAGTCCACCCAGGCGATCAGACGTTCCGCGTCCTCTTTACTGACTTTCACGCCGTGATGTTCGCCGCTCGTCGCGTTATGAATAAGCTGACTCGTGGGACTCCACGCGGTATACGGCGGAAGCGTCTTCAGATTTTCCGGATCATTCTGATTGTAGCCTTCCACAACAAAAACGCCGGCAAGGTTAATCGGAACGCCTTTCTCATTTTTGGGTTTGTCGCCGCCCCAACCGCAGTCGCCGGAGACAAGAGTCAGATACGGCTCGCAGAACGGAGATTTATCTCCAGGTCGGGAATGAACGTCCGCCCACCAGCCTTTTTTCGACGGACGGCACGTCATGTTCAACTTCGCGTACGCGGGAGATTCCGGATTCTGGTGGCATTTGGCGCAGTTTCGGTCCAGAACAGGCTGAACGAAACGCATATAGCTGATACTCTCGGTTCCCCACGGAGTCGGAGTCAGATCGACCGGAGGTTTACGCAGCGCGGAACCCATCTGGCCGCCGCCCATGAGCTTGTTCGAGCGCGTGCTCATGTTGGATTCATGGCAACCGAAGCAACCGCGGTTTTCACCGGGCATGACGTACGTAAACGAACGCATCACGTGGATCGCCTGTCCATTTTCGTCGAGCATCTCAAAGAACAGAGCCTGCCCCGGCGGCAGTTTGAAGTTAATCGATCCGTCCGGTTCAATCGGAACCGTACCGAGAATACGTTTCACGCCGTCCGCCTGGAAAACGGAAACGGCCGGTCCGTCGTGCTGAACCGTTTTATTCCACGTGGTATAGGTTTTCGGATCCATCTGGATAACGCGGATAAATTTACCCTTTTCCTTCAGAATCGGGTCGGCGCCTTCAAACACGTTGTTACTGTAAAGCACGCCGTTAGCAGGTTTTTCGCCGGAACCGATTTTCGGCCACTGAACAAGGTCCGGTTTTTCAACGGGAACCGGACGGGCGCGAAGCGGAGACGCATAGTAAGCGTTGAAATCGCCTTCGTAAACCAGTTCTTTATTTCCGTAAACGTCCTGGAAATAGAGATTGAAGAACCAACCGTAGTCGCTCCCGCTGTAAAGACAACCGCGGCGAACCCAGGTGTTCCACGGCATGGTAAGGCGTCCGGTCGCATCGCGAGCGGAAACAAGCATGTACTCCTCGGAAAGCGGATACGGCGATTTGTAGGCGAAATAGTCTCCGGCCTTGTGATAATCGTAGCTCGGCGGCGGATCGTTCGGACCGCCTTTATCTACCGGCCAGCTCGCTTCCGCCCAGTTGCATTCGCGGGTAATCAGCTCCAGACCGTCCGGATAATTCAAACCTTCGTCCGGGTTAATGTAGCCAATCGTGCCGTCAAACCAGGCGTGGTGTCCCACGGACGTGAAAACGACTTTTTTACTTCCCGGAATCTGACGGGCTTCCGTAAGAACGTCCGGCCAAACGGACTGATTGCCCCAGAACGTCTGCGGGTTCGTACCGTCCGGATTAATCGTCCAGAGAGACTGAACGCGCCAGAGCGCCTTGTCCGTATACTCCCAACGCGTGAAGAGAACTCGCCCGTCCTGCATCATGCTGGGAAGATATTCCGGCTCGCCGTTGGCGGAAATGACGTAAATGTTCTTTCCGTCCGCGTCGCATCGAGCCACGGAAAACGCATGCGTCATCGGCATGCAGCGCACATAGGAATGCTGTCGGCTGGTGCAGAACACAATTTTGCCCTGCGGCGTGTAAATCGGATCCAAATCGTCGTAATCGCCAATGGTCAACTGTTTCAGGTCGCTTCCGTCCGCGTTCATCTCAAAGAGATGGAAGGACTTTTCGCCGGGCAGACGGTGCGAGAAGAGGATTTTCTTGCCGTCGAACGAAACGTCCGGACGCCAGAAAGAGCCGCCGTCGTCAAGCAGAGTACGCTTGATCTCGCCCGGATTCAGTCCGACGACAAGGAGTTTTCCGCCGTCCGTCGCCATAAATCCGTTACGGTGACGGGCTTCATGCCCCCATTCGTCCGTCGCGTCGCCCGCTTTCCCATGCGGATACGGGTTGTCGATAACCAGAATTTCGTTGAAATTCAAAAGCGGATTGCGCATCACAATCTCGCGCTTGGCCCGTCGGACCGCAAGATAGAATTCCTTTGCAGACTCGGGAGTTTCCTGAACGTCGGAGAACTTTTTCTCTACTTCGGCCAAAGCGGCAAGCTGCGGGGCCAGGTCCGGCGCGCCGTCCATCTTCGCAATCCGTCCGGCCGCTTCGCGCGCGTAAACGATTTCCTGGCAGGCTTTTTCAAACGTCGGCTGATTATCGCACTGGAAAAGATAATCTGCTTCCAGCTGCCGAATCCCTTTTTCTGTCGTGGGCTGATACTGCGCGAAAGCCGACGGAAGAAAACTCGTCAGACACGCGGAAACCAGCGCCAGAACAGAGAGAACATGTTTTCGCATAATTTTGCTCTCCCCAAATTAGTAAACTGTGAAAATATTACCGTTTCTATTTATTTTACCTCCAAAACAGACGTCGCGCAAGTACCCGGATAAAAAAATTTCAATAAAAATTCCGCTTTTTTCTCAAAAACGCAACTTATTTTCGGCAAATGGGAGTCCCGATAAAAAAGACGCGAACCAATCGCGCCTTTTATTCAGATTCAGCATTCAGCAACAAACGCCGCCGTCGGCGTCTATTCCGCTATTCAACCAAAATAACGTTTCAGAAGTCCCGCAAACGCCGCTCCGTGACGCGCTTCGTCTTTCGCCATCTCATGGACGGTATCGTGAATCGCGTCGTAACCCAGCTGTTTCGCGCGTTTCGCAATATCGAATTTCGAGGCGCAGGCGCCGGTTTCCGCATCGACGCGCATCTGAAGATTCTTCCGCGTGCTGGTCGTCACGACTTCGCCGAGAAGTTCCGCGAATTTCGCCGCGTGTTCCGCTTCCTCAAAAGCGATCCGTTTGTACGCTTCCGCAATTTCCGGATAACCTTCGCGATCCGCCTGACGGCTCATCGCAAGATACATTCCCACCTCGGCGCACTCGCCGCTGAAATGAGCCTTGAGACCCGCAACGACTTCCGCGTCCTCAACCTTACCGTCGCCGATCGCGTGAACCGTTACGAAATTCGGAAGTTCCATTTTCACGTCTTCGCCAACCGCGGCCGACGTTTCTTCCGCCATCGCTTCGAACATTTCCTTACCAACGCCGCAGACCGGGCAGGATTCGGGAGCTTCGTTTCCTTCGTGAATGTAACCGCACGCTTTGCAGATGTATTTCATCGCCACTCTCCTTTTAAATAAATTAAAACTACAAAATGTTTCCAGTTTCATAAGAGTTATTTCCTTAACTCTTATATGCGACATTGTACCAAACTTTTATTTTTTGTCAAGGGGGGTTTCGACTTATTTGAAAAAATTTTAAAATTTTCCAGAAATAAGACTTCGCGTCAACGTCCCGTCCCGCGGCCTCCCCCGTTGCGGCAACGCCTCCAAAGGAGTTTTAGCCGGAAAACAACGCCCTTTCGCTTCCTTTCAGCTTCCAAACGTTCGCGGAAACAGTTCGAAAACCGGATATCGCCGTTTCTGATTCTTAATTCATAATTTTCAGCAGGGGGGGCTTGAAAGATTTTTAGGGAACGTTATAATTAAGGAAATTTTGGTATCCGAGCCGCCCGTTAGGTAACGGACAGCGTGTGAGGATAAATGTTTTTGTTTTCTACGCAAGGAGACAGCACAGTGGCTATTCGCGTTGGTATTAATGGTTTTGGTCGTATTGGCCGTCTGGTTTTCCGTGTCATGGCTGCTCAGCCCGAAAAATACGAAGTCGTTGCAATCAACGACCTCACCAGCAACGACATGCTGGCGACCCTTCTGAAGTACGACTCCGTTCACGGTCGTTTCAATGGTACGGTCGAAGTTGCCGACGGCGGCCTGAACGTCAACGGCAAATTTGTTAAAATTTTCGCCGAACGTGATCCGGGCAATCTCCCGTGGGGCGACCTGAATGTCGACGTCGTACTGGAATCCACCGGTCTGTTCACGAAACGCGCCGCCGACGGCAAAGCGGGTTTCGACTCTCACAAAGGCTGCAAAAAAGTCGTCATCTCCGCTCCGGCGACCGACCCCGACTTCACGTGCGTTCTTGGCGTTAACGACGATCAGCTGACCGCCGACATGAAATATGTCTCCAACGCTTCCTGCACCACGAACTGCCTTGCTCCGTTCGCCAAAGTCATCAACGACAATTTCGGTATTGTCAAGG